>DASQLJ010000141.1:0-11717 GCA_035630095.1 Longimicrobium sp. | reverse complement strand
CGGCGCAAGGAGTTCGGGAAGTTTTCCGCCTTCGCCGATCCCCAGACGCGCGAACGCATCCCCGACCCGCAGGCGGACGACACCTTCACCCGCTCGAAGCTGGACTGGAGCGAGCGCGACCGCCCGCCGCACGCCGGCGTCCTCGCGCTGCACCGCGCGCTGCTGAAGCTGCGCCGCACGCACCCCGCCATGCAGGCGCGCGACCGTGACGACTTCGCCGTGGCGACGGTGGGGGACGAGGCCATCGCCCTCCGCCGCACCGGCGAGGATGGGAGCGCGCTGCTCCTGGTCGCATCCTTCGGCGACGGCGGCGTCTCGGCCGACCTGTCGTCAATGGACGAGACGCGGGCGCCGGACGGGGCGGCGTGGGCGCTGTACCTGTCGACGGAAGAGGGAAGATTCGGCGGGCAAGCGGAGGGAGAGATCGCCACGCTGTCGCCCGAGGGATGGCTGGACATGCGCGGCGCGGGCGCGGTGGTGCTGACGGCGGGCGGATGGCCGGGTTGACGCCACGCTCATCCCGAATCGAAAACAACGGGGTGAAACGTGTCTTTTCCTGATCCCGAGCGACACGTAACCCATCCCCATCCAACAGGATAGACACGGATGCACGCCGCCGGTTGCGGCCCCGGTGGCGCCCTTCGTTATATTGCCACTCCCGAACACCCTACCGAGAGCTGCGGAGACAGAGCGGAATGAGCCCCGAAGGAAACAGCGCCGAGACGCTGGTGATCATCGGCTCCGGGCCGGCGGCCTGGACCGCGGCGCTCTATGCGGCGCGCGCCAACCTGGACCCGCTGGTGATCGAGGGCGCCCCGTCGCGCGAGATGATCCCCGGCGGGCAGCTGATGTACACGACCGACATCGAGAACTTCCCCGGCTTTCCCGAGGGGGTGGACGGCCAGGCGCTGATGGAGCGGATGAAGAACCAGGCCGTCCGCTTCGGCACGCGGGTGATGCAGGACGACGTGGCCTCGGTGGAGCTCGGCGAGCAGCCGTTCCTGCTGCGCACCGCGTGGTCGGGCGAGGTGCGGGCCAAGGCGGTGATCGTCGCCACCGGCGCGCGCGCCAACTGGCTGGGGCTCGACAACGAGATCCGGCTGGCGCAGAGCGGCGGCGGCGTGTCGGCGTGCGCGGTGTGCGACGGGGCGCTGCCGGCGTTCCGCGGCAAGCGCCTGGTGGTGGTGGGCGGCGGCGACAGCGCCATGGAAGAGGCCACCTACCTCACCAAGTTCGCCAGCGAGGTGGTGATCGTGCACCGCCGCGACAGCTTCCGCGCCTCGCCGGTGATGCGCGACCGCGCGCTGAACCACGAGAAGATCAGGGTGCGCTGGAACTCCGCCGTGACCGACGTGCTGGGCGGCGACTTCGTGACCGGCGTGCGGCTGAAGGATAGCGTGACGGGCGAGGAGGAGGACTTCGAGTGCGGCGGGCTGTTCGTGGCCATCGGGCACACGCCCAACACGGCCTTCCTGGACGGCCAGGTGGAGCTGATGCCCAACAACTACATCAAGCTCCCCCACGCCTGGCGCACGGAGACCTCGGTCCCCGGCGTGTTCGCCGCCGGCGACGTGGCCGACGACTACTACCGCCAGGCGATCACCGCCGCCGGCAGCGGCTGCATGGCCGCGCTCGAGGCCGAGCGCTGGCTCGCCCACCACGGCGTCGCCGAGGCCGAAGCCCCGGTGCTCGAGACCGCCGAGAGCTCCATCGGCATGGCCCAGCACCAGGCGGCGGACTGAGCCTCGTGGACCATTGGGTTGTGTGATCGGCTGAGCGGGTTATCATTCAGTGTGTGCCTTGGCCTGCGTCGCTTGCGATGCCGCCAGGGACCCAATGGCGCCGACCGGGTTTCCCGGCCGGCGCCGCTCTTTGTGCCTCAGCCCGCCCTCGTCGTCGCACCATCATGCGACGATTCAACAGGAAGAGGACCAGAAAACCGGTCGGCGCGGCTGCGCCTCTGGTCTCTGGTCCTCTGCATCCTCCGTGTGAAACCGCGGTGCCCGGCCCCGTCTCTACCGCTGGCGTTCCGGCACCGGCACCGCGGCGCGCGGCTTGATCTGCGGCGGCGGCTTGAGGCGCGGGGCGGGGGCGGGCTCCTGCTGGCCGTCGTCGCCGCTGTCGCCGCCGCCGCCCAGCATGTCGCCCACCGCGTGCACCGCCTGGCCGAACCACGAGTCGCCGCCGACGCCCGCGTCGGGGTGGAGCGGGCAGCTCTGCGTGGGCTCGGTGCCCGAGAGGAAGAACTCGCTCACCACGTCGTCGCGCGGGCAGAACGGCGTGGCCAGGTGCCCGGTGCGTCGGTCCACCTCGCGCACCTGCAGGTCGGGCGGGGCGTTCCACGGCGCCGGCGCCGGGTGGCGGCGGTAGTGGTCGGCCACCACGCGCCCCCACACCGGCGCCGCCAGCCCGCCGCCCGACGCGTCGGCCAGGATCGCCCGCGGCCGGTCGAAGCCCATCCACACCCCAGCCACCACGTCCGGCGTGACGCCGATGAACCAGACGTCGGCGCCCTCGTCCGTGGTCCCCGTCTTCCCCGCGGCGGGGATGGTCGCGGGGAGCGCCGCGCGCACGCCGCTGCCGGTGCCGCGGTCCACCACG
Organism: Longimicrobium sp.; assembly: GCA_035630095.1. Classification (GTDB taxonomy): domain Bacteria; phylum Gemmatimonadota; class Gemmatimonadetes; order Longimicrobiales; family Longimicrobiaceae; genus Longimicrobium. The sequence goes on along the minus strand of DASQLJ010000141.1, from coordinate 9,116 downwards.
TCGCGCATCAGCGAGGTGGTGAGGAAGGAGACGGCGGGCGAGAGCACGAAGCGCCGCTCGGTGGACGATTCGTAGACGACCTGGCCCTCGGAGTCCACCACCTTCCGGATCAGCCGCGGCTTCACCAGCGTGCCGCCGCTGGCGAACACCGAGTACGCCGCCACCAGCTCCAGCGGCACCACCTCGGCCGCGCCGATGAAGCTGGACGGGTAGGGATGCACCGGCGTGGTCAGCCCCAGCTCCTTCGCCTCGGCCGCCACCCGCGTGACCCCCACGCGGTTCCCCAGCACCACCGTGGCGCGGTTCGACGACAGCCGCAGCGCGTCGCGCAGGTCCACGTTCTCCGCGTCCGACACGTGGTCTGCGGGGCGGTAGGTGCCCAGCGAGTCGGTCGCGTCGGGCCCCAGCAGCGGGGTGGTGATGGGGATCCCCTGCGCGATCGCCGCGGCGAAGACGATCGGCTTGAACGCCGACCCCGACTGCCGCCGCGCCTGCGTCACCCGGTCGAACTGGCTGAGGCGGAAGTCGCGCCCGCCCACCAGCGCCGTCACCTCGCCCGTGGCGGGGTCCATCGACACGAAGAGCCCCTGCAGGCAGTTGCCGGGGTTCGCCGGCGGCCGCCGACCCGAGCACGAGGCGTGGCGGAAGCGGCCCATGCGCCCGGCCTCCACCGCCTGCACCTGCCTCACCAGCTCGCGCTCGGCGGTGGCCTGCAGCCGCGGGTCGAGGGTGGTGTACACGCGGTAGCCGCGCGTCTCGGCGTCGGCGCCCAGGCGCTGGATCAGCTCGCGGCGCACGGCGGCCACGAAATACGGCGCCGAGCCGCTCGCCTCGCGCGGGGGCGCCAGCCCCAGCGGCTCGTCCTTGGCGCTGGCGGCCTCGTCGGAGTCGATCACGCCGGCGCGGGCCATCAGGTCCAGCACCAGGTCGCGGCGCGCGCGCACCCGCTCGGGGTTGCGCCGCGGGTCGTAGTGGCTGGGCGCCTTGGGCAGCGCCGCCAGCGTGGCCGCCTCGGCGTTGCTCAGCCGCCCCACGGGCTTGCCGAAGTACCCCTGCGCCGCGGCCTCGGCGCCGTACAGGCCGTTCCCCAGGTAGATCTGGTTGAGGTACATCTCCAGGATCTCGTCCTTGCGGAACGCCTTTTCCACCTTCCGCGCGAACACCACCTCGGCCAGCTTGCGGCGCAGCGTCTTGGCCCGCGTGAGCTGCTCGGGGAAGACGTTGCGGGCGAGCTGCATGGTGATGGTGCTGAAGCCCTGCCGGAAGCTCAACGACTGGATGTCGCGCACCAGCGCGCCCACGGCGCGGCGGTAGTCGACCCCGTCGTGGCGGAAGAAGCGCTTGTCCTCCACCGCCAGGAAGGCCCCGGAGACGTGCGCGGGGATGCGCCGCAGCGGCACCACCGTCCGCCGCTCGCCCGCCAGGGTGGCGAGCAGCTTTCCGTCGCGGTCGAGCACCTGCGTGGCCTGCGGCGGCGTGTAGGTGCGCAGCGCCGCCACCGACGGGCACCCCCCGCCCGAGCAGCGCGGCCAGAGCACGGCCAGCCCGGTGGCGGCGACGGTGATCCCGAAGACGAGCAGGAGCAGGAGCGCCTTCAGCACCTTGCGCGCGCCGGAGCTCCCGGGGCGCTTGCGGCTTCGGGCGGGGCGTTTCTTACCAGCCATTCGGGTCGGGGGGAAGGGTGGGGCAGCCGCCCCGGCCGGCGCGGGGCCACCGGAAGCGTACCGGCGCAATATAATGGATGTTCCGGCGGGAGCGCAGGATGCGATGCGTCGACGGGGTGCAGGAGCCATCGAGATTCCGCGGCCTCGCGCCCTCTCCGGCCGGCCAGGCCGTCCACCTCTCCCGGGACGGGGCCCGTTCCGGGAGAGGTTGTGGGGGCGGGCACCCGGACTCACGGCAGGCTCGGCGTGTACCGAACCCCGCAGGCCGCGCCGGCACCCACCACCCTCTCCCGCGAAGCGGGGGAGGGCGAGCGCTCTCAGGCGCGGGGAGGGGGCCCCGCGGGGCCGCCGAAGCGCACCGGGCCTTCGGCTGGGAGCTCGGCTTCGATCGGAAGGGCGCTCTCGACCCCGACGCCTGCTACCGTCATCCATCCCCGCATTTCGCCGATCATCCCCCGCATTTTGTCCAACGTCCCCGTGAGCAAGAACTTGCAACGAGCCTGGGGCGAGATGCCCCGGCGCGGGTACGGGATATGCCGCTAGGGAGGCCGCCGCCGGGCACCGGGAGCCCGCGGCCGGGGGGAGGGGCTGCGGAAGGCCCGCGGGCGGCACGACGCGCCCTGGAACGCCCTGCACGGTGAGGATGGGGGAACGATGCGTATCCTGGTCGCCGACGACGAAGCCGCCAGCGCACAGGCGCTCAAGGACCTGCTCGAGGTCGTCGGGCACCAGGTGATCGGCCCGGCCACCGACGGCGCGGAAGCCGTGCGCCTGGCCGGCCGCGAAAAGCCCGACATCGCCATCTTCGACATCGACATGCCGCTGATGTCGGGGCTCGAGGCCATCGACCAGATCACGCGCACCCGCCCGATCCCGGTGATCGTGCTCACCGCGCACACCAACCCCGAGTTCGTGGACCGCGCGGCCGAGCTCCCGGTCTTCAACTACCTGTGCAAGCCCGCCGGCGCCGACGGCGTGCTCATGGCGCTGCAACTCGCATCCGCCCGCTTCGCCGAGTGGAGCGCGCTGAACGGCCGGGTCAGCGAGCTGTCGCAGAAGATCGACGAGCGGCGCACCATCGAGCGCGCCAAGGGGATCCTGATGGACCTGCGCGGGATCAAGGAAGACGAGGCCTACCGCCTGATGCAGCGCGAGAGCCAGCAGCGCAGCCGCAGCATGGCCGAGATCGGCCGCTCCATCATCGCGACGCAGGGCGTGTTCCGCCGCCCGCACCGCCGGCTGGTCGCGCCGCCGCCGCCGCGCGCCGCCGCGGAGCCCACCCCGGCCGCCGTCGCGTCGGCGTCCGGGGGCGCGGTGCCCGGGCGGGCGCCGGTGGAGCCCGCCGCCTGACCCGCATGCCCGCGGACACGCCGCGCCGCCGGCTGGACCTGGTTCCCGCCGGCGGCGTCTCGTTGCCCCTCCTCGCCGCCATCGGCCAGGCGGTGGACGCGGCGCTCGGCACCGCGCACCGCGTCGCGCCGTCGCTCGACACGCCCTTCCGCTGGAACACGAAACCGGGGATGCGCTCCGGCGCCGTGCTCGACGCGCTGCTCGCCCGCGCCCGGGCGGAGGGGGGCGAGGGCGCGCTGCTGCTGGCGGTTACGGGCGCCGCGCTGGTGGCGGACGACGGCTCGGTCGTGTTCGGCGAGGCGGCGGTGGGGGGTGGATGCGCGGTGCTGGGGCTGGGCGGACTTGACCGTGGAAAGCGTTGCGACGAAAAGACTTTGACCGAACGTGCGCGGAAGGGCGCGATACACGAGGCGGCGCACGCGATCGGCATGGATCACTGTGCAAACCCTTCCTGCGTCATGTATCCCGCCCGCGACATTGCGGACGTGGACCGCAAAGCCATCGGTTTCTGCGCGCGCTGCCGTATGGACCTTGCGCACGCAACCCTTGATGCCGCGCGGGTCTGATGGTAGCTTACGGCAAGCGCACGTCGCGATCCCGTCCATCCACCGCAGCATCGCTATTGCACCGGCACCCCAGCGCCCGCCACATGGCGGAGGCACGCCCATGAGCATGGTTTCTCCCCGCTCGCTGCGCCGCGCCTACCTGGAGTGGGTCGAGGAGCAGGTGGAAGAGTTCAAGGACGTCATACCTCGTTCGCGCCTGCTGGCCATTGCCGACCAGGTCGTGGACGAGCTGAGGCTGGCGCGGGGCGGCCAGTACCAGCTCACCGAGGTGCTGCTCTGCGACGCCATGAACCGGCACCTGTTCAAGCTGCTCAAGCTCCCGGGCTACCGCGCCTGGTGCGAGCAGCGCGCCACCCAGCCCGAGCCGCCGCACGACCCGCGCGTGATCCCGTTCCGCGAGCTGGCGCCGCCGCCCAGCACCGTGGCGCCGCGCGCGCTCTCCGTGGCGGCGGAGGACGAGCCGCTGGCCTGTGTCGGATAGACACGAGACCATGCCTCATCTGTGACACGCCCGCCACGGGCCCGCGTGGTCCGGTTGATGCGTAAGTAGCTGGGACGATTGGATTTGTGCAAATGGCCGCGACCCGGTACGACTCGTGCCGGTGTCGCGGCTAGCGCGTTCACGGTAGGAACGCGCGATCTCTTTTCGGGGGCGTGACCGACGATGGCGAACGACGACGCGAACACCGGCGAGCCGCCGGCCGACAATAGCGGGATGGTGGGGATCGTGGTGCAGGGGCGCCGCATCGTGCAGTCGCCGCCCAACCTGCGCTTCGTGTGGGGCCCGCCGGAGTGCCAGCCGGCCCCCAGCCTCCCCTTCGGACGCTGGAAGCCCACCGTCAAGGCCGCCTGAGACGTAGAGGCCGGCGAATCGATCTGAATCAACAGGGAGGCGGAGCGACGCGAGTCGCTCCGCCTCTTTCTGTGATCCCCGCCGTTCTCCCCCTTCTCCTGCAGTTCGGGAGAAGGGGGCCGGGGATGAGGTCCGCTACACCCCGGTCGCGACGCGGGTGTCCACCCGCGGCTCTACCAGCGCCTTCGTCGCCGGCTCGGGCGCCGGTTTGCCGAAGAGGTAGCCCTGGAAGAGGTTGACGCCCAGCGCCTCCAGCGTGCGCCACTCCTCCTCCGTCTCCACCCCCTCGGCCAGCACCAGCTCGCCGGCGTCCTGCCCCAGCCGCACCAGCGCCGCGCAGATCTCGCGGTGGAACGGCGAGTTGACGGAGCGCGACACCAGGTCGCGGTCGATCTTGATCAGGTCGGGATCCAGGTCGCCCAGCAGCGACAGCCCCGACCAGCCGGAGCCCACGTCGTCGAGCGCCACCTTGAAGCCCTTCTCACGGTAGAACGCCAGGATCGACTTGAGGTGGCCGCGGTCGGTCAGGCGCTCCGTCTCCACCACCTCGAACACCACGCGGTCGGGGTCGAGCCCGCTCTCCTGCGCCGCGCGCACGGTGGTGGCCAGGCAGAACTCGGGGCGGTAGATGGCGGTGGGGAGGAAGTTGACCAGGACGTGCGCCCCCGCCGGCACCTTCGCCGCGCCCGCGGCGCGCAGGTGCGCCTCGCGGGTGGTGCGGTCGAGCATGAAGGCCAGGTGCTCCTGCCGCGCCCACTCCAGCAGCGTGGGCGCGCCGATCAGCTCGCCCTCCGCCGTACGGCCGCGCATCAGGCATTCGTAGCCCCACGGCTCCAGCGTCCCCGCCCAGAACACCGGCTGGAACCACGTCTCGATCCGCCCGTCGCGGAGCAGCGGGGCCAGCCGCGAGCTGTCCAGCGCCGACATCCCGGCGAGCGTGCCGGCGTGGATCAGCGTCACCACCTGCTTCTCCAGCGGCTCGTGCCGGTCCAGCCATGCCGCGCGGAGGTACGCGAACCGCTCGTCGTCCAGCACGCCGCGGATGAACCCCGCCACCTCCGCCACCCCCGACCACCTCGACTCGCCGCCCACGTCCAGGATCAGCGCCTCGAAGTCGCGGCGCACGGTCCATTGCGCCTTTGCGGCGAACGAGAGGAGCTCGGGATACAACTCCAGGTTTTCCGCGAGGATGGCGAGGCGGCGGTCGTCGGTGCGGCAGTCGCAGTGCATGAGAACGGCGGCGGGGGTCGATCGGGTTCATAGACGTTGGACAAAGATACTGCCCATGCGAGAAAAGGGCCGCCCTCCGCAGCACCTCGATCTACCTCGTAACGACGTGAAGCAACATGTCCGACGCAGAGTCGCCAGCCGTCGAAGACAATCCTCCGTTTCCTCCGTTGACTCCGTTGACTCCGTTGACTCCGCTGACTCCGCTGACTCCGCGTGAAACGGCAGTTCGTTGTATGACTGCAGCCAAGGTCACGGGATTGCCGGCTGAACGCGACGCGGGGCCGGACGGTCGCGCCCGCCCGGCCCCGCGTGTGTCACCCGCTCCGCCAGATCAGCTCACGATGACGGTGCCGGCGGCGATGGTCTCCATGTCGAACTCCGGGCTGTCCAGGCAGGTCGGTCCGTCGGTCTCGGCGAGGATCACCTTGCCGGCCTGGTCGGGCACGCCGTCCTGCACCTCGAAGTACGCGTCGAAGCCCTCGATGGCGGTGTCGCTGCTCTCGTTGACGCTGCCCGACAGCTTGGCGCGGCCGCCGCCCGGCTTGGAGATGCAGAGGATGTCGATGGACGCCACCACGTCCCCGGTCGCGGAGTAGAGCACGGCGGTTCCGCTGGTCGTGCCGAGGTTGTTGTTCGAGGCCACCACGCCGAGGGTGTAGTTGCCCGACAGCCTCACCGCGGCCACCACGCTGGCGTTGGGCGTGCCATCGCGGCGGGCGTCGGTGGTGCCGGTCTGGCGCGCGCGTGCCTCGGTGGGCGCGCGGTCGCACGACGCGATGGCGGGGATGGCGAGCAGGCTGAGCAGGGCGATGGCGCGACGGGTCATGGAGCACCTCCGGGGGAGAGGAAGAGGGGAGAACCTGCTCCGGGTCCCGCAAACAGAGGCGGGAAAGACGAGGAGCATTTGCACTGTAGTGTCGTCTGGAGCAGTACGCAAGGAAAATTTTGAAGTGCGACGGCAGGCGGTAATTCGTGTGTTTATGCGCCCAACCCGTGCACCTCGGCATCAGTTCCCCTGTGGACGGAAGACCCGGGTAATCGAGATGCCATCTGCTCAATCCGGCCCGAAATAGTCGTAAGTGCCCTCGTTGGCCGCTGATCCAATCCCCGCTCCGCCCACCGGACGCCGCGCTCGCGGACGCGTGGGCGCGTTCGCTTGCCCCGGCCGCGCGGCCCGGCCTACATTCCCGTCGGGACTTCCCCAAACCAGATAAAGAGCGAGACCGAGCGATGGCCAAGACGTCGAGCTTCGACATCACCTCCAGCGTGGACCTGCAGGAGGTGGACAACGCGCTGAACCAGGCGCGCAAGGAAGTGCTGCAGCGGTACGACTTCAAGGGCGCCACCGCCGAGATCGACTTCGACAAGAAGGCCGGCACCCTCAAGCTGCTGGCCGACGACGACTTCAAGCTCCAGGCGCTGGTGGACGTGATCCAGAGCAAGCTGATCAAGCGCGGCGTGCCGATCCGCAACCTCGACTACGGCGAGGTGGAGCAGGCGTTCGGCGGCAAGGCGCGGCAGACCATCACCCTGGTGCAGAGCATCAGCACCGAGAAGGGGAAGGAGATCGTGCGCTCCATCAAGGACGGCGGCTTCAAGAAGGTGAACGCGCAGATCCAGGACGAGCAGGTGCGCGTCTCCGCCCCCTCGATCGACGAGCTGCAGACGGTGATCGCGCACCTGAAGAAGCAGGACTTCGGGCTGGAGCTGGGCTTCGGCAACTTCCGCTCGCAGTGACGCGCCCGAAGTCTGCTGCGCTCTTCCGCCGCGCGCAGGCGGTCACGCCCGGCGGGGTCAACTCGCCGGTGCGCGCCTTCCGCTCGGTGGGCGGCGAGCCGTTCTTCGTCGCGCGGGCCCAGGGGGCGCGGCTCTGGGACGTGGACGGCAACGCGTACATCGACTACGTGCTGAGCTGGGGCCCGATGATCCTGGGCCACGCGCACCCCGCCGTGATCGCCGCCGTGACCGACGCCGCCGCCCGCGGCACCAGCTACGGCGCGCCCACCGAGGCCGAGGTGGAGCTGGCCGAGCTGGTGCGCGAGCTGGTGCCGTCGATGGCGCGCGTGCGCTTCGTGAACAGCGGGACGGAGGCGACGATGAGCGCCATCCGCCTGGCCCGCGGCTTCACCGGGCGCGACCTGATCCTCAAGTTCGACGGCTGCTACCACGGCCACGGCGACTCCTTCCTGGTGAAGGCGGGCTCGGGCGTGGCCACGCTGGGGCTCCCCAACTCCCCCGGCGTCCCCGCGGAGCTGTCGAAGCTGACGCTGACGGCGCCGTTCAACGACCTGGACGCGGTGGAAGCCGTCTTCCGCGCGCACCCGGGGAAGGTCGCGGCGGTGATCCTGGAGCCGGTGGTGGGGAACGCCGGCTTCATCCCGCCCGTGGACGGGTTCCTCCAGGGGCTGCGCCGGATCACGGAGGCCGACGGCGCGCTGCTGGTGTTCGACGAGGTGATGACGGGGTTCCGCGTGGCGCGGGGCGGGGCGCAGGAGCGCTTCGGCATCGTCCCCGACCTGACCACGCTGGGGAAGGTGATCGGCGGCGGGCTCCCCGTGGGCGCGTACGGCGGCCGCGCGGAGATCATGGACCACGTCGCGCCGGTGGGGCCGGTCTACCAGGCGGGGACGCTCTCCGGGAACCCGCTGGCGATGGCCGCCGGGCTGGCGCAGCTCCGCATCCTCCGCGACGACGACCCGTATCCCGCGCTGGAGCGGACGACCGCGCGGCTGGTGGCGGGGCTCCTCGCGGCCGCGGCGGAGGCGGGCGTCCCCGCCAGCGGCGGGAGCCTGGGGAGCATGTGGGGGATGTTCTTCGCGCCGGGCCCGGTGCGGAACTTCGACGAGGCGAAAGGGAGCGACGTGCCGCTGTTCAACCGCTTCTTCCACGGGATGCTGGACCGGGGCGTGTTCCTGGCGCCCAGCCAGTTCGAGGCCGGCTTCACCAGCACCGCGCACGGCGACGCCGAGGTGGACGAGACGATCGCGGCCGCGAGGGAGGCGCTCCGTGCGGCGCTGGGCTGACGCGGCGCTGGGGCTCTGCCTCGCCGCGGGGGTGGCGGCGTGCGGCGGGCCGCGCGAGCCGGTCTACGGCCCCATGCCGCTCCCGCCCGCGCCGCGCCCGGTGGAGCCGCGGCCGGCGCCGCCTCCTCCGCCCCCTCCCGACGAGGGTGCCCCGGCGCCGGCGTCCAGCGCGCCGGCCGTGCGCGTGGGGCTGGTGGTGGACACCTCCGCCGGCGCCGTCTCCTCCCCCTCGGGGCTGACGGTGGAGACGGAGCGGGGCGACAACATCGAGGAGCTGGAGCAGGGCCGCGGCGTCGCGTTCGCCACGGACGAGGGCGGCGGGATCGTGATGACGGTGACCGACGCGAGCGGCTCGCCCGTGGGCCGCTCGCGGCGCGGGCTGGCGTCGCCGGTGGTGGTGCGCGCGGCGGACGGCGGCGTGGTGGAGGTG
>DASQLJ010000140.1:0-4607 GCA_035630095.1 Longimicrobium sp. | reverse complement strand
CCTGCGGCGCTGCCGGGCGCGGCTGCGCGGCCGGCGTCGCGTGGAGGCGCGTGTTTTCGTCCGCCGGGGCGGGGCGGGCGGGGGCGGCGGGGGTGGAGCGGGCGTACGTCGGAGGTGCCGGTGGCGGCGCGGGGGCCGGCGCCTGCGTGAGGACCGCCCCGCGGCGGACGCCGTGCGCGCGGCCGGTGTCGTGGCCGCCCAGCGCGTCGGCCATGGCGCCGGCGTCGGGGAAGCGCTCGCCGGGCCCGCGCGCGAGGCCGCGGACCAGCACGGCGAAGGTCGCGTCGTCCAGCGCCGGGGCGCGCTGGCGCAGCAGGCGCACGGCGTCGCTCACCTCGGCGGCGGCGCGGTTGGGGTCGGCGGAGGTGAAGGGGCGCGTGCCGGTGACCAGGTGGTAGCCCACCGCGGCCAGGCTGAACACGTCGGACGCGGCGGTGATGCGGTCGTCGCCGCGGAGCTGCTCGGGCGAGGCGTAGGCCGGCGAGAAGGGCGAGCGGCCGAACACGGTGAGCTGCGTCACCGTATCTCCCTCGCCCCCCTGCACCTGCGCGATGCCGAAGTCCAGCACGCGCAGGTGCACGTCGTCGCCGGCGGTGGCCTCGAGGAAGAGGTTGCCGGGCTTCACGTCGCGATGAACCATCCCCGCGCGATGGCCGGCGGAGAGGCCGCGGGCGGCCTGGCGCAGCATCGACAGGGCGACGGGGAGCGGCGGCGCGCCCGCGCGCATCAGCCGCGCGGAGAGGTCTTCGCCGTGCAGCAGCTCCATCACCAGGTAGTCCAGGTCCAGCTCGGCGTCGGTGCCGAAGTCGTGGACCTGCACCACGTTGGGGTGGCGCAGCGCGGCGGCCGCGCGCGCCTCGCGGTGGAAGCGCGCGCGCAGGTGGTCGTGCTCGCCCTCGTCGTTGGCCACGGCCCCGACGACCTTCACCGCCACGGGGCGCGAAAGCCGCTCGTCCACCGCGCGGTAGACGGCGCCCATCCCGCCGCGCCCGATCACCGCCTCGACCAGGTAGCGGCCGGCCAGGGTGCGCCCGGTCAGCAGTCCCGCAATGCCGTACATCGGCAGATGGATCCTTCGAGAGGGAGACGCGCCCGGACCGTTGCCGGGCGCGGAAGTCCGCGCCGCCGTGTGAGTTGTATGGGTTGTACGCGCGCGGGGCGGGGATGGTTTCCGCCGCGTCACTCCGGCGCCGGCGCGGCGGCCGTGCGGCGCAGGTCGAACTCCAGGCGGAAGCGGCGCTGAACCCCCGGCCGGCCCACCGTGTAGGCGAAGGTGCGCCCGGGATCGATTTCCAGCGACCAGACGTTGCTCGCCGCGGGCGGGAGGAGGCGCGCGGTGAAGGTGTCGGCCGCGAAGTCCTGCCGGTCGGCGGTGCCGGCGGTGCGCGTGACGCCGCCGTAGCCCGTCACCGCCTCGCCGGCTACGTCGTGCGAGAGCGCCAAGCGGCCCGGGAGCTTGCGCACCACCCAGGTGCGCGATGCGTCCGGGCCGATGGCGAAGCCGATCCGCACCTCGGCGGCCGAGCAGTCGCGCACGTGCATCACCAGCCGGTTGCGCGCGAAGACGCTGTCGGTCCCCTCCACCATCCGCCCCGCATGGGCCGAGCCGCAGAGCTGCGAGAGCCGCTGCCAGAAACCCTCCTGCGCCATCGAGCGCAGCGCCGGCCGCGGGCCCACGCCGAAGCCGCATCCCGCCAGCGCGAGCAGTGCGGCCAGGGCGATCAGCGGGCGGGCAAGTGGCACGTGGATCGTCGGGGCAGGGAGCGCGGACGAGCAGCGGGATCTCGAAGATTACCCCGCAGCCGCCGCGGATGCCATCCCCCTCCCGCGCTGCCCTTCCTGTCCGTCCGTGGCGAAAGTCTCCGTAACGTGATGAAGATTCGTCGCTTCCGTTGGGCCGCGCCGGTGCCGCTGGTACGGGCCGTGCAACGGGTTACGACCCCCCGCCGAACGTGGCGGAGTGTGCGGGTGGACCCGAACGGAACGAGGTGGAACGATGTCCATGGAGTCGCTGAAGGACCTGTACGTGGAACAGCTCCGCGACCTGTACAGCGCCGAGACGCAGATCCTCAAGGCGCTGCCGATGATGGCCGAGAAGGCGGTGAATCCCGAGCTGAAGGCCGCCTTCCAGGAGCACGAGCGCGTGACGCACGACCAGGTGAAGCGCCTGGACGCCATCTTCGACGGGCTGGGCGAGAAGTCCGGCGGCCACCACTGCAAGGGGATGGAAGGCCTGCTGAAGGAAGGGCAGGAGATGATCAAGGAGAAGGGCGACGATGCCACGCGCGACGCCGGCCTGATCGCCGCGGCGCAGCGCGTGGAGCACTACGAGATCGCCGGCTACGGCTGCGTGCGCACCTACGCCGAGCGGCTGGGGATGAGCGACCACGCCCGCACCCTGCAGCAGACGCTGGACGAGGAGGGCGAGACCGACCACCGCCTCACCGCGCTGGCCGAGCGCATCATCAACCCCAGCGCGGAGCAGGGCGGCTACAGCTGAGCCCGGCGCCCGCGAGGGTGAACGGCGCGCGAAGGGGCGGCTCCCGGCGATGGGGGCCGCCCCTTGCTCGTCCACCGACCGCGCCGGCCGTCAGCTTTCCGCCTCGTGCGCCTTTTCGCGGAGCGTCTCCAGCGTTTGCACGTCCTTGTGCCAGACGGTCTTGAGCACGGGGTGCAGGTCGATGTAGCTGCGGATGCCGTCCACCAGCGCGTCCATGTTCACGCCGTCGAAATCGTCGGCGAAGGTGCGCAGCGGGTCGGCGGGGGGCGACTGCGGCTGGACGTCCTCCGACAACCTCTCGGCGCGCCCCAGCCACTCCACGCGGCCGTCGCCGTACTGCACGCCCAGCCGCTCGCCGTCGGTGGCGTAGCTGACGGCGCCCTCCCAGGGCATCACGTCGCGCACCTCGCGCCCGTCGGTGTCGGTGCGCGGCAGGTAGAAGCGGTCGGGGAGGCGGATGGCGCGGGCGGTCATCATGCGCACGACGCGAGCGGAGTTGGGCGGGTTGCACGAAGGGCGCCCGACAGGGGCGCCCCAGGAGTTCAAACGGCGGTCATCGTCCGGTCCCGGCCCTGCGCCGGGTCGGCCGCGGCGGCATCGAGCGCCTCGGGCTGGATGCGCTCGAGCTGCGCCCGCACCTCCACGAAGCGCTGCGCCTGCGCCACCAGGCCGCGCCGCTCCAGGAAGGTGTTCAGGTGCTGCAGCACCGAGCAGAGCGACTGGAAGCGGTCTTCCACGCGGCGCAGGCGGCGGATCTCCCGCACCAGCCGCAGCACCTTGTCGGGGTCCACCGCGGCGATGTAGCGCTGGTCGTCTTCGGCCAGCTCGCCGTCGCGCTCCACCACGTACACGTACTCGTCGCCCGTGGCGGGGGCGTGCGCCACCACGCGCGTGCTCTCTCCCGTCTGGAAGTCCAGGACGGTCTGCGCCTCCCAGGGGCCCGGCGTGGCGTCGCACGCCAGCGCCTCGATCTCGTACAGGTCCTGGTCCGTCAGGGGAGAGTGCTTCGCCATGATGCCGTGGGCGGTGCGGCGGGCGCGGGTGGAGCGCGTGCCGGCGCGGTGGATGGAGGGCGGACGACAACGTACCGGACGTGCGGCGCGGCCGAAAGTCCGCGTGCCGCAACGAGCTGGGCCGCGCGGCGCTCGGGTCGTGCTGATGGATGTGTGGGAAACACCGGGATGTGCAACTCCCGGGCGCCTCGAAACTGTAACTGCAAGCCGTGACGCCGCAAGCCTTTCGGGGCGGATTCGGGCGCTCGGGGCAGACCGGTGGCGTCGGCGTGCGGCGGGTGCGGGACGGGTGGTACGCGGCGTGCCCCGGAGCGGCGCGGGGAGCGCTGAAGGATGGATTTCACACGGGAAACAGCAGGTTTCACGCGGAGTCAGCGGAGTCAGCGGAGTTATCGGTGGAATCTCCACCTCTTGCTGGGGACGCGAGGCTCGTCGTAACCACGACTCTTCCGTCATCTACCGAAGCCGCCGGCTGGCTACCGCGGCGCGGAGGGGGAGCGCGTGTTGGCGACGTTCGGGTCGATCTGGAGGGTGTGGCCGCCATACGTCTCCCGCACGTCCAGCGGGCCCTGCCACACGCTGGCGTAAGGGACCCCGGAGGCGGTGGGCGGGAGTTCCAGCGCGAAGCCGGTGGACGAGGTGACCCAGAACGGCGGGTCGCCCGCCCGGCCGCGCGCGGCGTAGGCGGCGCGCGTGGCGGTGGCGATCGCGTCGGCGTTCAGGCGGTGCACGTAGATGCCGGGGACGTAGCGCCCGTCCGCGAGAACGCCCTCCACCCAGGCGCGCACGTACTCGGCGAGCGTGGGGGCGACGGTGTTCACGCGCTCCACGTCCAGGTAGATCACGGTGCCGGCGGGGAAGCCCTCGGCCGCCGTCTTCGCCGCGGCGTCGGCGGCCTCGGTGGTGCCGCGGGCGGCGGAGAGCAGCGTGGCCGAGCAGGCGGGCGGGGCGGGCGGCGCCGCCGGCTGCCCCGACTGCACCGCCGCGGAGTCGACGCGGGCCATGGTGTCGGGCGCGGCGGGGCGGTCGGGCATGGCCGCCCAGTCCTGCTGGCCCAGGTAGATGACGGCGGTACCCCAGCCCATCCCCACCAG
>DASQLJ010000139.1:0-8352 GCA_035630095.1 Longimicrobium sp. | reverse complement strand
CGCCGCGGGCACGTCGGCGAGAAAGGTCTCGAGGCCGGGCCGCACCGCCGCGGCGGACCGTGTCTGTGGCGGGACGGCGTGCGGCGTGGGGGCCGGCGCGCGGGTGCACGCGGCCAGGAGCAGCAGCGCTGGAACGAGGATCTTCACGGGCGCTCGTCGTGGTGGGGGATTGGATGGAGCACGATATCCCGCCCGCCCCTCCGGCGAAACCCTCCGGCGCCATCCGGTTGCACGCGGGCGAACGAAGCTCTCTATTGGCGTTCGAACCCTCGTCACACCCTCCCGGAGGACGTCCTTGCCCGCACGCCGCACCTCGCTCCATCCGCACCTCGCCGTCCTCGCCACCGCCATCGCCATCGCGCTGCCGCGTCCGGCGGCGGCGCAGAGCACGACCGTCCCCGACACCGGGCGGGTGCGGATCGTCTCCATCCCGGGCTCGCTCCCGCAGGCGCGGAACGCGGCCGTCATCCTCCCCACCGGCTACCACGCGTCGTTTCGCCGCTATCCCGTGCTCTACCTGCTGCACGGGCACGACGGCGGGCATCGCAACTGGCTGGAGCGGACGAACCTGCTCGAATACACGGCGGCGCTCCCGCTGATCATGGTGCTGCCGGACGCGGGCAACTCGTGGTACATGAACAGCTTCGCCCGCCCGGACGAGAAGTTCGAGGACTACGTCGGGAGGGAGGTCCCCGCGTTCATCGACCTGAACTTCAGGACGCTGACCTTTCGCGAGGCGCGCTACGTGGCGGGGCTGAGCATGGGGGGATACGGTGCGTTGAAGCTGGGGATGAAGTACCCCGGGCGCTTCTCGCTGGCCGGTAGCTTCTCCGGCGCCCTGACCGCGGCGACGGACACGGCGTACGTCACGCTGAGGGACGCCTTCGGCCCGGCGAGCAACCCGGCGCGCGAGGCGAACGACCTGCCGGCGCTCGCCCGCAAGGCGACCGCCGCGAACACGACGTACTTCTACTTCGACACGGGGAGCGCGGACCGCGTGCTCCCCTCGAACCGAGCGTTCGCCGAGGCGCTCTCCGGCCGGCCGCTGGCGTACGAGTACCACGAGGTGCCGGGGAACCACTCGTGGGAGTTCTGGAACCGCCGCCTCCCGGTCTTCCTGGCGCTGGTGGAAGAGCGCCTCGCCCGCCTCCCCGCCCTCGAGCCCGCACGCCCGCGCTCCCCCGCGGCCCCGGCCCGCCCGGTGCTGCGGAGAGGCCGGACCGTGCCCTGAAACCCAGTCCGGTAAAACAGCAGGTTCGCGTGAGCCGATGACCGGCGGCTGAAGCCGCAGCAACAACTACGAAAAGCCTCGCAAACTGCGCGAGGCTTCCCGGCTCGTGATGGCATCGCGGCTCGACCTTCGGTACCTCGAATTCCGAGGAAATCTCCGGATCGGGCACGACGCCGCTGACTCCGCTGACTCCGCGACTCTCCGCTGACTCTGCGTGACAAACAGCCGTGTCTGGGGATGAAGAAAGACGGCCCCGCACCCGGAAATCGGGGGCGGGGCCGTTCGCCGCGAGCCGCGCGGTGACGTCAGGTCAGGGGCGCCGCGGGCCTGCGCGGCTTCGGGATCGCCGGGCGAATCAGAACGATTCGCGCGACTCGAGGTTGGCTTCCACCTCGGCGCGGGTGAGCCAGACGTCGCGCAGCTCCTGCCGCGACATCAGCGGGAGCTGGTCGGCGCGGTGGCGCGAGCCGGGCTGGGTGGCGTTGCCGGGCGCCATCAGCGCGCGCGCCCGCACCCGCGGCCCGAACTCGATCGCCGCCACGTAGCCGTCGCCGCCCACCGCCTCGAGCCGCTGCTCCCCCGCCACCGAGTCGAACCAGAGCGCGCGGAAGATCCCCAGCGCGTCGGGGCCGCCGCTGGCGGGAAGGTCGTGCCCGCCACCGCGCAGCCGGTAGACGTCGCCCCAGGGCACGTCGATCGCGCCGTAGGTGGCGCGCACCAGGCGCGCGGCCGAGTCGAGCGCCGCCGCGGCCGCGGCCGGGTCGGCCACGCCGTTGGGGGTGGTGAGCGGCGCGTCCTCGCGCCAGCGGTCGGCGAACCCCTGGCCGCGGGTGCGGCGCGCGTACTCGCCCAGCCAGCGCGAGAAGAGCACGGCGCCGCGGCTCCCCGCGCGGGTGGCGCGGTCCCACGAGGCCAGCACGCCCGCGGCCTCGCGCGCCTCGGGGGTGCCCTGAGCGCGCGCGGCGGCCACCAGGCCGTCCACCAGGCGGTCGGCGAGCTCGGCGTGGGTGTCGTGCTTGTAGGCGATCAGCTCGTCCAGGGTGATGCTTGAATCGGCCATCAGCAGCTCGGCCGAGTGCTGCGGGCGCAGCGCCATGGTGCGGGGCGCCATGTACGCCGGGAAGTCGTTCGGGCGCAGCGGCGTGGGGACGGTGGTGTTCCACGGCGGGTCGTTGGCGTTCTGCAGCCACCCCGAGGGCGGGTTGAGCACGCGGGGGAGCGCGCCGTAGGGCAGCGTCTGCGTCCACAGCGTGCTCGCGCTGTCGCCGTTCACCACGCCCGTCCAGTCGCTCCAGCCGCCGCGTGGCCGGGCGGGGACGCGGCCGTTGAACACGTGCATCACGTTGCCGGCGCGGTCGGCGTACATCACGGTGAACATCGGCATCTGCAGCCGCGAGAGCGCCGCCTCGAACTGCGCCAGCGAGGTGGCGCGCGCCATCTGCCAGTACTGCTCCAGCATGTGCGGCTGGTCGAGCCCGCTCACCCGCAGCGCGAACGCCTTCCCCTCGCGCTCGCCCAGCACGGGGCCGTGCACCGAGCTGCGCACCACCAGCGTCTCGGTGCGCAGCGAGCCGTCGGGCTGGCGCACGCCGATCGTCTCCTCGCGCGTGTCGAAGGGGCGCACGGCGCCGTCCCAGCGGTAGCCGCCCTCGGCCAGCGTCAGCGCGTAGACGTCGTCGCCGTCCAGGGTGTTGACGGTGTGCGTCCACCCCAGGTGCGGATTGAAGGCGATGCCCAGGAAGGGGAAGCCCACCAGCGCGGCGCCGTACGCGTCGATGCCGGGGGCCACGAGCTGCGCCTCGAACCAGGTGTAGACGCCGTCCCAGGGGAGGTGCGGGTTGGCCAGCAGCAGCGCGTGCCCGCTGGCCGAGCGCCGCGGCGCCACCGCCCACGCGTTGGACCCGGCCGGCGGGCGCCGCGCCGCCGCCGCGACCGAGGCGGGCTCGCTGTGGAAGGTGAAGTGGATCACGCGCTGCATGTGGGCCAGCACGTCGGTGGGCGTCACCGGCAGCACGCGCCGCAGCGAGTCGGGGATCGCCGCGGGGTTGGCCCGGGCGTACGCGTTGATGCCGTCCGCGAAAGCCTCGAGGTCGCGCGCGATCGCGGGGCTCTGCGCGCGCAGCCACTCGCTGGCACGGCCGGGGATCCCCAGCGTGCGCACCAGCCGGTCCCCATCCAGGTTCCGCGGGCCCCAGTACTCGGCCGCGCGGCCGCGGGCCTCGCCGTACAGCCGCAGCACGAGCGCGCCATGCGCCTCGGCCTGCGCCCAGCCGAAGGCGCGGAACAGCTCCGGCTCGCCGCGCGCGTACACGTGCGCGGTCCCCCAGCGGTCCCACAGGATCTCGGCGCGCGGCGGCGTGGGGGCCGCCTGCCCGCCGGCCGGCGCCGCTGCGCCGAAAAGCGCGAACACCGCGGCCAGCGCCGCGGCCACATGAACCTTCGGTAGCGCCATCGAGCCTCCGTCGAGATGGGGATGATACGTTCGGGGGATGAAACGATCACGCCGCGGCCGTCGTCCGCGCGTGTCCATGCATCGTCAACAGGTGCGCCAGTGCGTCCGACCCTCCGCAAGCCCATCGCCACGGCGGCCGATCGCCGGTTCCGGTCGGATCGACATCCTCCGCTCCGCGCGACGATGTCCGCCCTCGGAGCCTCACGCCGTTTGTGAGGCTTCCCATTGTTTTAGCTGCGGCTTCAGCCGCCTTTCGCGAGCTATCCGGGCCCCGGCGAGGTATCCGCTGCCCGCCGAGGCATCCCCCGCCCCGGAGAGGTATCCGCCGCCCCTCGGAGGTATCCGGGTCCTGCCGAGGCATCCGCCGCCCAGGCGAGGTATCCGCCGCCCTCGCGAGGTATCCGGGCCCCGCCGAGGTATCCGCCGCCCCTCGGACGCAGACCCCGCCGAGACGCGCCGAGCCTTACGCCGGCGCCGCCTCCGCGTCCGGCTGCAGGGTGCGGACTGTAGATGGATCCAGCGCGATGGGCTCGGGATCGGGCACGCTGCCCAGCGCGGCGGCCAGGCGCGCGATCGTCGGGTGCGCGAAGAGGAGGCGCGGCTCCACGACCAGGCCTGCCTTCCGCGCGCGCGCCACCACCTGCATCGCCCCGATCGAATCGCCGCCCAGCTCGAAGAAGCTGTCGCGCACGCCCACCCGCTCGCGCCCCAGCACCGACGCCCACACCTCGGCCAGCAGCGTCTCCAGCGGCGTGGCGGGCGCCACGTACGCCTCGTCCGCCGCCGCGGCGGGCGACTCCATCGCAAGGAGCGCGCGCCGGTCCAGCTTTCCGCTGGGCGTCAGCGGCAGCTCGCGCACGAAGAGGATGGACGCGGGGACCATGTGCGCGGGGAGGAGCTCGCCCAGGAACTCGCGCAGCTCGCGCTGCGGCGGCGCGGGCGCGCGGTGGGGCACCACCCACGCCACCAGCCGCCGCTCGCCGGGCGCTCTCTCCGGCGCGGCCACGGCGGCGTCCGCGACGTCGGGGTGCTCGCGCAGCGCAGCCTCCACCTCGCCGGGCTCGATGCGGTAGCCGCGCACCTTCACCTGCGGGTCGATGCGCCCGGCGAACTCGAGCGCGCCGTCGCCGCGGACGCGCGCCAGGTCGCCCGTGGCGTACATCCGCGCGCCGGGGACCGTGGAGAACGGATCGGGGACGAAGCGCTCGGCCGTGAGCGCCGGCCGGCCCAGGTAGCCGCGCGCCACCCCGGCCCCGCCCACGAACAGCTCGCCCGGCACCCCCGCGGGCACCGGCTGCAGCGCCCCGTCCAGCACGCGCGCCGTCGCGCCGTGGATCGCGCGGCCGATCGGCACCTCGCGCGCGCCGGCATCCTCCGGCTTCACGACGTGGCGGGTGGCAACGATGGTGGCCTCGGTCGGCCCGTAGGTGTTGACGAGGATGCAGGTCGATCCCACCCCCGCGCTCCACTGCGCCACCCGCTCCGGCAGCGCCCGCTCGCCGCCGATGATCAGCAGCCGCACGCACTCCGGCAGCGCGCCCTCGCCCGCGGCGATCGCGGCGGCCAGCGTGTGCCAGAACGCGGTGGGCAGGTCCAGCAGCGTGAGCCGCGCCTCGCGGCAGAAGCGGAAGAAGTCCGCCGCGCTCCCGGTGGCCCACTCGGGGCGCAGCACCAGGCAGGCGCCGCGGGCCAGCGTGGGGTAGATCTCCTCCGCGCTCGCGTCGAAGCTGGCGGAGGCGAACTGCAGCATGCGGTCGCCCGCCTCCACCCCGTACGCCGCCGCGGCGGACGCCGTGTGGTTGGCGAGCGCCGCGTGCGTGATCATCGTCCCCTTCGGCCGCCCGGTGGAGCCCGAGGTGTAGATCACGTACGCCAGGTTTCCGCCCTCCACCGCCACGCCGGGGTCGGTCGGGGGATGCGCGGCGATGGCGGCGCGGTCCGCATCCACTCGCACCCGCGCGAGCCGCGGACCGCCGAGACGCCGGGCGCCCTGTCCCACGAGGACCGTGGCGCCGGCATCCTCCAGCATCTGCTCCAGCCGCTCGTCGGGGTAGGCGGGGTCGAGCGGAAGGTAGGCGGCGCCGGCCTTGAGCACCGCGAGGAGCGCGACGATCAGCTCCGGCCCGCGCTCCAGGCACACCCCCACCCGCGCCTCCGGGCGCACGCCGAGGGAGACGAGGTGGTGCGCCAGGCGGTTGGCGCGCGCGTCGAGCTCCGCGTAGCTCACCGTCTCCGCGTCCGCCGCCAGCGCGGGCGCGTCCGGCGTCCGCGCGGCCTGCGCGGCGAAGGCGTGGTGCACGAGGACGCTGGCGTCGGCCACGGGCGCATCGCCCACCGCCAGCGCCAGCGCGGCGGAGCGCTCGGCGGCGGAAAGGAGCGGCGCGTGGGCGACGGGGCGCTCGGGATCGGCGAGGACGGCGTCCACCAGCGCGCGGAGCTGGCCGGCCATCCGCTCGGCCGCGGCGGGGGTGAAGAGGTCGGCCGCGTACTGCAGCCGCATCGACAGGTCGCCGGCCGCCTCGCACGCCCACAGGCAGAGGTCGGCGGGGGTGGTGCGCTCGTCCAGCGGGAGCGCCTCCATCACCAGTCCCCCGGCGGTGAAGGCGAAGCCCGGCTCGCCCGCCATCACCCCGGCGATCCCCGCCTCTTCCAGCCGGTGGGGACGGTTGAAGACGAACATCGCCTGCGCGGGCGCCGCCGTGGACGCGTCGCGCAGCGCCGGGATGCGCTCGGCCAGCAGGTGCAGCGGGTACGACTGGTTCTCCAGCGCGCCCAGCACGGTGTCGCGCGTGCGCCGCAGCAGCGTGGCGAACCCGGGCTGCGCCGACAGGTCGCCGCGCAGCAGCACCAGGTTCATGAAGCACCCGACGGTGCCCTCCCACGCCGGCCCGCGCGCCGCCATCGGCGAGGCGACGAGCACGTCGTCCTGCCGCGTCCAGCGGTGCAGCAGCGCGTGCCAGGCAGCCAGCAGCGCCGTGTAGAGGGTGGCGCCCTGCTCCTCCGCGAACACGTGCAGCCGCCGGGTGCGCTCGGCGCCCATGCGGAAGTGGTGCACGCCGCCGGCGGCGGTGCGCGGCGCGGCCCGGCGCTCGGCCGGCAGCGCCAGCGCGGGCGAGGCGCCGGCCAGCCGCTCGCGCCAGTACGCCCACATCCGCTCGCCCTCGGGCCCCGCCAGCGCCCGCTCCTGCTCGCGCGCCCAGGCGGTGAACGGCGCGCCGCGCGGCGGCGGTGGAGCGGGCGCGCCGCCGCGTTCGGCGGGATACAGCGCGCCCAGGTCGTCCAGCAGCAGCACGTTCGACCAGAAGTCCACCGCCGCGTGGTGCATCGCCAGCAGCAGCACGGCGGACCCGCCGCGGCGGTAGAGGCCGGCGCGCAGCAGCGGCGCCCGCTCCAGGTCGAACGGCCGGTGCGCCTCGTCCTCCAGCCGGCGGCGCAGCTCGTCGTCGCTCCACGCGGCGGCGTCCACCTCCGGCAGGTCGACCTCCACCCCTTCGCGCACCTCCTGCACCGGCCGCCCGTCGCGCGCGGGGAAGGCGGTGCGCAGCGCGGGATGCCGCTCCACCAGCGCGGTCAGCGCCCGCCGCAGCGCCGCCGCGTCCGGCGCGGGGGTCACCGTGAGCGCGGCGAAGACGTTGAACACGCCGTTGAACGGATCGAGCTGGTGCAGCAGCCACATCGGCCGCTGCGCGTAGGAGAGCGGGGCCTCGCCCTCCCCCGCCCCGCCGTCCGCCTCCCCGTCAGGCTCCGCCTCGATCGACACCCGCGGCACCAGCGCGGCGGCGAGCGCGCGGAGCGAGGCGCCGGCGAGCAGGTCGCGCAGGGGGACCTGGGCGCCCAGGTCGCGCTCCACGGCGTTCTTCAGCTCCACCGCCATCAGCGAGTCCAGCCCCAGCCCCGTGGCCGCACGGTCGGCGTCGATGCGCTCAGCGGGCATGCGCAGCACGGCGGCGGCGCGGGCGCACAGGTACGCCTCCAGCAGCGCCGCCCGCTCCGCCGGCCCCGCGGCGGCGATCTGCGCACGCGTGGGGAGCGGCGGGGTGACGGGGAGCGCCTGCAGCCCCGGCGCGGCGTCTTCCTCCGCTTCCAGCTCCGGTGCGCCGAGCAGCAGCGTCCCCTCGGCGTGCAGCGTCCACGGATCGTCCGCCCGCCCCGCGGCGGGACGCGCGTGAATAGCGAAGCGCGCCTCGCCCTCGTCGCGCGTCAGCGTGAGCTGCACCGTCACGGGCCCGCCGGAGAGAACGAGGGGCGCGGTGGAGCGCAGCTCGGCCACCGCGTGCGCGCCGGGGCCCACCGCCTGGGCCGCGGCCGCGCGGGCGGCGTCGCCCAGCACCCGCGGCGGGATCGTCCCGTCGCCGTTCACCCCCAGCCGCGCCAAGGCGTCCGCGCCGGCGACGGTCTCCCACAGGTGGGTCGATGGGAGGTGGGCCAGCCGCTGGTGCGCGCCGAGCAGCGGGTGCGGGCCGGCCGGGCGCGCGGGGGCCACCAGCTCGGCCATCGGCTCCATCCAGTGCCGCTCGCGCTGCCACGGGTAGCGCGGGAGGGGGACGGGGCGCGATCCGCCCGGGTGCAGCGCGCGCCAGTCGACGCCCGCGCCGCGCACGTACAGCGCGCCGAGCGACGCCAGCATCGTCTCGCGCTCGGGCTCGTTGCGGCGCAGCGAGGGGATCAC
>DASQLJ010000138.1:0-6119 GCA_035630095.1 Longimicrobium sp. | reverse complement strand
TCGAACTCGATGCGCAGCTTCCCGTCGGGGTAGACGAAGCGGAAGTTGGCGAAGCCCGCGGTGTGGCTCAGCAGCATCCGCGGCGTGATCCGGCGCCAGCGCTCGTCGCCCGCCAGCTCGGCGTACTTCTCATATGCGGGCAGCGGGCGGGGGAGGTCGCGCTCGATCGGCCGGTCCAGGTCCATCCGGCCCTCCTGGACGAGCCCCATCACCATGTACGCGAACATCGCCTTGGTGAACGACGCGGCGTACATCACCGTGGTGTCGCCCAGCGGCAGCCGCCGCTCCACGTCGCGCTGGCCGAAGCCGCGCTGGTAGACGATCTCGCCGCGGTTGAGGATGGCGAGCGCCACGCCCGGCACCGCCCCCTCGCGCATCAGCCGCTCCACCGTGGCCGTGACCTGCTCCGGCGAGAGCACGCGGCCGTCCAGCCGCGTGATGGCGCCCAGCGGCGGAGGTGCGGCGGCGGGGCTCTGGCTCATGGCGGCCGGGTGTGCAAGGGCGGAGGCGGCCAGCGCCAGCGGAAGCGACGCGCGATGGATCTTCAACCGGACCTCGGCGGACGGGACGCGACGCTCCCCGTTCAGCGCGGACGCGCCGGGTGGAGGGCCGGCCTGCCGTACGCGGCCGGCGGCGGTACGGTTTCTCGCCGGACGCGTCGGCGTGGACGCAGCCGCATCTCCGCACGCGAAGAACCCCTCCGCGGCTGGCCGCGGACGGGCTCTCGATGAACCGCGAGCGCTGGGCGCCGGCTGGTCAATCCACGCGCCGGAAGATGTACGGCTCGGGCCCGACGTCGAGGGCGAGGCCCCCGGAGGTGACGCGGCCCTTCACCGCCGGGACCGAGTTGATCAGGGCGCACAGGGTGCCCGCCGGCCCGCACGAGTAGCCGATCTCGATGTCACGGCCGCCGGTGAGCTGGTAGCCGAGCACGTTCCGCATCGTCTCGGTGGTGGTCGGGGCCCCGGCCTCGCGGCGCTCCACGCGCATCGTCTGCACTTCGGAGCCGCTGCCGTCGTGCTCGAGCCGGATCGAATCGACCAGGATGGTGAAGGTCCCGTATTCGATGTCGTTGATGACGGCGGGGAGGGGCGCCGAGCCCACCCGCTCCAGCACGTAGGTGCCCTCCACGTCCGACGGGCCGAGCGGAGAGTCGCAGCCGCCGATCACGCAGGCGAGCAGGAAAGCGGGGACGATACGTCGAGAGATCCGGTTCATGCGCCAAAAGTGGGAGCGAAGTGCGAAGTCGTGCGGCCGGTCGCGCCGGCTGCCGAGACAACGGATGAGCTCGCCTCCGTGTGACAGCGCCCCGATTTCCTCCGCCCCGCACCGGTGTCATCACCCCGCGCTCAGGACGCCACAGCCCCACGCAGCCGTCCCCGCCGCGCCATCCAGAGCACGATCCCCAGCACCACCGCGAGCGCGACGAACGCCAGCCAGCCGTCCACCAGCTTGCGGGTGCCCCAGAACACCGGGTCCACGCCGGGGACGCCCTTGGTGAGGTAGCTGTAGAACTTGAGCCAGAAGATCCAGCCGGCGTGGATGCCGATGGAGGTGAGGATGTCGCCGGTGAAGTGGTAGGCGAGCCCCAGCACCATCCCGGCGAGCGTGAGGTTGAGGAGGGCGGGGACGAGGCCGCCGGGCTGCGCCATCCCGGCGAGCATGCTGGGGAGCACGCGCAGTCCGCTGAGCCAGTCGATCACCGGCGGGTTGGCGGGGCGCCCCATGAAGTGCACGATGGCGTAGATGGCGCTGCTGGCGACCAGCGCGGCGGCCCACGGCATCGCGCGGCGCAGCCCGCCGAAGATGGCGCCGCGGAAGAGCAGCTCCTCGATCACCGCCACGACCGCCGCGGTAGCCAGCGCGCCGGCGAAGTGCGCGGCGAGCTGCCCCGGCGTGCGCGCCAGGTTCAGCACCCGCCCGCCGCCCGCGATCGCCACCGCGCACACCGCCGCCAGCGAGAAGAAGCCCAGCGCGAACCCCGCCCCCACGCGCCCCCAGCGAATGTTGCGCGGGTCCAGCCCCACGTCGGCCCAGCGGCGGATGCCGGACGCGCGGACGTAGAAGGGCACGCCCACCAGCGCCATCAGCAGCAGCGCGCGGTTCTCCACGCGAGCGAAGGGCGCGCGCGCCAGCTTCGTCCCCGGCGCCAGCGCCTGCACAGCGTGGTACAGCCACGGCGCCAGCAGCGCCCCGCCGATGAAGACGAAGAGCAGGAACACGGCGAGCGCCAGCAGCGGGCGCCCTCGCGGGACGTGGTGCGGCGATACGTCAGCGGGCATGCGGCGGAAAGGGCTGGGAGTGCTCGGTGTCGCGGGCGGAGAAGGGCCGCGAATCTACCGCGCGGCCGGCGGGCGGAATAGAGGCGTGGTCGAGATGGGCATCTCCCCCTCCGGCGGAAGTGGCGCCGCGAAACCTCGCCGCGTGGTTGGATGCCGCCCCCACGGCCTCGCGCAGTTTGCGAGGCTTCCCATTGTTCTAGCTTGCGGCTTCAGCCGCCTTTTTCGACACAGGCCTCGCCATCCACATCGCCCATCCACATCGCCCATCCACATCCCCCTCCGCATCCGCCATCCGCCCCCGCCATCGACCCGCCACGCCGCCGGCCGTTCAGCGGATGGCGCCTTCCATCCCCACCAGGTGGCGGGCGGAGGCGATCTGGCCGACGTGGTAGCCTTCGTGGACGATCAGGATGCCCAGGAGCGCGCCCACCGTGCCCACTTTGCCGTGCGGCTCCACCAGCTTCGCGGTGCCGGCGCGGCGGATGGCCTCGGCGAGGCAGCGGCCCGACTCCTCGACCGTCTCCCGCAGCGAACCCAGGTGAACCACGCCCTCGCCGTCCTCGGTGATGGGGGCGGTGCCGCGGTCGTAGCGCTCCGGCGCGGCCCGGTCGCACCCGACCCGGGGCGCGCCGAGGGCGGCCAGCATGCGCTCGCGGTGCACCAGGATGTGGCCGACGAGCCAGTTCACGCAGTTGCCGCCGGGCGGCTGCGCGAGCGCCTGTTCGTGCGTGAACCCATCCAGGTTCAGCTCCAGCGCCCGCTGGCTGAACGCCGCGAGCTGCAACAGCGTTTCGCTGTCCACGTCGACCCTCCTCCGCTTTCGGACGTCACTCCGGGAGCCGCAACATCCCCCCACCGCACCTCCCCGGCAAGTCGCCGGCCTCGCCGTCCCCGCCGGGACTTCCGGCGAGTCGCGCGGGCGAACAGGCGGAGGGCGCTCACCGGCGCTACATTCCCGCCCGTGCACTCGCCGGCGCGTGCACGGAGCAGTTTTTTCTTGCCTATCCGCCGTCCGGGGCTTTACTTACTTGAATACCGACAATCCAGGCGAGGCGCGGCCCACCCCCGCGGCACCCGGCGTGTGGCGCGTGACCACGCCGATGCCGGGGCGCCCGACCCACGTGCACGCGTACCTGGCCGAGCTCGCGGGCGGCCGCTGGATGCTCGTGGACAGCGGGCTGGGTACGGAGGATGCCTGGAACGCGCTGGAGGCGGGCGTAACGGACGTCGCCGGGGGATGGGACGCGGTCGCGGTGCACGTGATCACGCACATGCACATGGACCACGTGGGCCTGGGCGCCCGCGTCCGCGAGGCGGCGGGCGCGCCGGTGCTGATGGGGCGCCTGGACGCCGAGCGGATGGCGCACGCCGCCGCGCACCCGGAGGAAGAGACGGAGTACCGCGCCGGGCTGTTCCGCCGCTGCGGCGCTCCGGGGGAGTGGATCGCCGCGGTGCAGGAGGGCCACGCCGGCGCCCGCGCGCTGGCGCCGCCGGTGCGGGTGGACGCGGTGCTCGACGGCGACGAGGGAGAGGTGCCCGGGGCGGACGGGTGGCGGCACGTGTGGACGCCGGGGCACACGGCCGGGCACCTCTCGCTCTTCCGCCCGGCCGGCCGGGTGCTGGTCGCGGGCGACGCGGTGCTGCCGCGCATCACGCCCACGCTGGGGGTGAACCGCCAGCGGGCCGACCCGGTGGGCGACTACCTGGCGGCGCTGGACCGGCTCGAGGCGCTGGATCCCTCCATCGTCCTCCCCGGCCACGGCGACCCGGTGCCGGGCACCGCGCGCATCGCCGAGCTGCGCGAGGCGGCGAGCGGCGAGACGGAGGCGGTGGCGGCGCTGCTCGGCGCGGAGCCGGCGGCGACGTGGGAGGTGGTGGACCGGCGCTACCCCGGGCGGGAGATGGGCGGGGGGATGCGGATGCTGGCGCTGCGCGAGACGCTGGCGCACCTGCAGCGGCTGGTCGCGGCGGGGCGCGCGCGGCGCGAAGAGGGGCGGGACGGGGCGGAAACCTTCCGCCGCGCCTGACTTCAGGGCGACACACGGAGCCATGCCATGATATCCAAGCTGTTCTGGGCCATCGTGATCGCCGTGG
This sequence comes from Longimicrobium sp., assembly GCA_035630095.1. Taxonomy (GTDB): domain Bacteria; phylum Gemmatimonadota; class Gemmatimonadetes; order Longimicrobiales; family Longimicrobiaceae; genus Longimicrobium. Next base: position 1,743 of record DASQLJ010000138.1, on the reverse strand, counting down.
CGGTGGTGATGCTGGTGCCGTCGCTGCGGGCGAAGGTCTGGCCGAAGGTGCAGCCGGCGTTCGACCCGCTGTACGAGTGGAACGCGAAGAACGAGGTCAACGAGATCCGCGACATCGTGAAGCGCGCCGACGCCATGGGCCGCACGGTGCCCACCGACGAGCGCTTCAGCGGCTTCGTCAACAGCGAGGCGATGCAGCAGGACGCCTCGGTGGACCCGTGGGGCACGCCGTTCTACATCACCCTGGACGGCAACACCTTCCAGGTGGGCTCCGCCGGCAAGGACCGCCAGGCCGGTACCGCCGACGACATCGCCACCGCCCCCGAGCCGATCACCCATGTCCCGCAGCGCCGGTTCTGATGCCGCCGATCCCGCTCACCTCCGCGAGGCGCGCATGCTGAAAGTGGGGCTCACCGGCAACATCGCCGCGGGGAAGAGCACGGTGGCCGACGTCTGGCGCGAGCTGGGCGCCGAGGTGATCGACGCCGACGAGCTGGCCCGCCGCGTGGTGGACCCCGGCACGCCGGCGTACGACGCCATCGCCGCCGAGTGGGGCGACCACGTGGTGGTGGACGGCGGCGAGGTGGACCGCGCGGCGCTGCGCCGCATCGTCTTCGCCGACCCCAGCGCGCGCGAGCGGCTGGAGGAGATCGTCCATCCGGCCGTGGCCGCGCTGCGCGACGAGCTCTACCGCGAGGCCGAGGCCCGCGGCGACGCGCTGGTGGTGGCCGACATCCCGCTCCTCTTCGAGGTGGGGCTGGTGGACGAGTTCGACGTGGTGGTGCTGGTGGACGCGCCCGAGGAGGCGCGGCTGGTGCGGCTGGTGGGCAACCGGGGGATGGACCCCGAGGAGGCGCGCCGCATCATCATGGCGCAGATGCCCAGCGAGCTGAAGCGCGCCCGCGCCGACTTCGTGATCGAGAACACCGGCACCGTGGCCGAGGTGGAGCGCCGCGCCCGCGAGGTGTGGGACGAGCTCACGCGCCGCGCGGAGGGGGCGGGTGGCTGAGCCCCGGCGCCTGCGGGTGGACATGCACTGCCACACCCGCGCCTCCAAGGACTCGCTGAACCCGTACGACGGCATCGTCCCCGCGCTCGACCGGGCGGGGATCGACCGGGTGGTGATCACCGACCACGACCGCATCGAGGGCGCCCTGCGGCTGCACGCGGAGGCGCCCGATCGCGTGATCGTGGGCGAGGAGATCCGCACCGCCGAGGGGCCGGACCTGATCGGCATCTTCCTGACCGAGCTGATCCCGAAATTCACGCCGCTGCGCGAGACGGCCGAGCGGATCCGCGCGCAGGGCGGCATCGTCTACGTCCCCCACCCGTTCGACACGCGGCGGCGCGGCGGCGGGCCGCTGCTGGACGGGATCGCCGACCTGGTGGACGTGGTGGAGGCGCACAACGCGCGCACCTTCAAGCCCGAGGTGAACGCGGCCGGCGAGGCGTGGGCGCGCGAGCGCGGCAAGCTGCTGGGCGCCGGCAGCGACGCGCACACCCTGGCCGAGATCGGCACAGCGCACGTGGTGGTGCCGCCGTTCGGGCCGAACCGCGCGTCGTTCCTGGCCGCGCTGGCGGGGGCGGAGATCGTGCGCGGCACGTCGCCGTTCTCCGTCACCGTGTGGTCCACCTACGCCACGCTGCGCAAGAAGATCATCCCCGAATGACTCCGCTCGCCACGATCGGGTACGAGGGCGCCACCGTGCGCAGCTTCCTGGCGGCGCTGGAGGCCGAGGGGGTG
>DASQLJ010000137.1:0-34607 GCA_035630095.1 Longimicrobium sp. | reverse complement strand
GGCGCTGCACGCCGGCGGGCCGGTGCCGGCGGACGGGGCGTGGGAGGCGGAGGGCGGAGGGGTGCGGATGCGCTTTCGCCTTCCCGACAGCCGCGACCTGGCGGCGGCGGCCGGGTGCCGCTCGGCCGGGGAGGCGCGGCGGGTGCTTGCCGCGCGCTGCGTGCTGGAGGCGGAGGCGCCGGCCGACGCGGCCGACGACCTCCCCGACGAGGTGATCGCCGCGATGTCGGAGCGGATGGCCGTGGCCGCGCCCGACGCCGAGCTGTCGCTGGCGCTGGAGTGCCCGGCGTGCGGCCACGCGTGGGACGCGGTGCTGGACGTGGCGGCCTTCTTCTGGGCCGAGCTCTCGGCGCGCGCGCGGCGGCTGCTGCGCGAGATCGACCTGCTGGCGCGCGCGTACCACTGGAGCGAGACGGAGATCCTGGCGCTGACGCCCGCCCGGCGTCGCGCATACATCGAGCTGGTGCAGGGATGAGCGACTTCCTGATGCGGCTGGCCGAGCGGGCGCTGGGCACCGCGCCCGCGGTGCAGCCGCTTTTCGGCTCGCGGTTCGGCGACGACGCGGGGGGCGGCTCCGGGTTCACGGACGTGGACGCGGAGCACGAGCCCGTCGCCTTCGGCCTGTCGCCCCGCCCGGCCGCGTTGCCCGCCGGCGACGCGGCCTCTTCGCCGTTCCCGTCGCCGTCGCCGTTGGCTACCGATGCGCGTGGGGCGGGGAATGCGGGAGAGAGTGCCGACGTTCCCGCGCTTTCGCGTACGTCCGGGCCGGTCCTGCAGCGGTACGCCGCGAGCGGGAACCTCCCCGCCACCGCGCCGTCGATCGCGCCACCCGCGGCGGGAAACGCCGGTGCGGCTGGAGCGTCCGCGGGGGGCGGGGACGCGGGGGTGGATGCGGCCCGCAGTCTTTCTCCGGAGATCGGCGGCGGGGAGACGGATGCGTCGGCGGCGCCGTTCTCGGGTGACGTGGCGAGCGGAGAAGGGGCTGCGGCACCGCCGCTGGTCCCGCTAACCGGCGAGTGGGTGGAGTCGCCTGCTCGCGCCCCTGGGGCCGTGGATCAGGGTTTTGCAGAGGATCACGTGGAGGTCGAGGCCGAACGCCCCGCGCCCAGTCCGCGAACCCGACGGGCGCGCCAGGCGGCTCCGCCCGCCGATCCCCCCGCCACCGCACCGCCGTCGCCGTCAGCGGGTGCCGCGCCGGGCGCAGAGCCCGGCGGCCATCCGCTGGTTCCGCCGTCCGCTCGCGGAGCGGGGCCCGCTGCTCGCCCCGCGCGCGGCGAGGACGAGGGATTCACCGAGGTCCACGCGGAGATAGAGACCGTCCGCGATCAGCCGGGCGCGACGACGTCCGCCCGCGAGCTTCCGTCGGCCGCGCCGGGCGCAGGAAGTCGTTCGGACACGGGGCGTTCCGGTCATCAGGAAACGGCTTCGGGAGATTCCGAGCAAGCGGCGCGCGGACGGGGGCGAGCTCACCCGGTCGCCCCGCTCGCCGAGCCTCGCGGCGTTGCGACGAGGCCGCTTGCAGGTGACGCGTCGGGCGGAGATGTCGATGGCGAGTCGCTCGTTCCGCTGTCCCCGAGCGGCGCGGAGTCCGCTGCTCGCGCCGCACGGGGCGGGGAAGACGGATTCGTCGAGGTGCACGCGGAGATCGACGCCGGTGGCGAGCAGCCGAGCCCCGCGGCCTCCGCGCGGTCGGTCCCGTCTACGAGCTTGGACGCGGGCGCTGGTTCGCGGCCAAAGGATGGTGACGCAGCGACTTCGGGGGATGAGGGGCAGTCGACGGTCGGGCGCGGACGCGCTCAGCCGATCACCCCCATCATGCATCCCCGAACCCCCTCCCCGGCGGATGACGGGCTCGCGGCGGCGGAGGGACGGACGATTACGCCGCCGCCAGCCAGCGATGCGGCGGGATGGGGCGAGATCGCGTCCGAGGTCGATATCGAGGCCACGCCGACGCAAAGTCGTCGCTCGCGCGCAGCGTCGGGCGAATCCGAGAGTGCGGATCCGGCGTTTGGGCGATCCGATGCAGGGGCACCGCGCAGTTCTGCGGCGGAACGTCCCCGGTCCGCCGCGGACGGAGACGCCACGCCGGCCGGGCTCGCCCGATCCTCATCTGCCGAGAACGCGGGAGAAGCCGGCGCCCACGCGGGGCAGGGCAGCGCGCGAGCGGGCCGCGGCGGGACGAGCTTCGCGGAGGGCGGTGGGGCGGAGGACGAGTGGCTCGTGCCCGTCGGCGCGGAGCGGAGCCGGCGTGAGGCGGACGGCGATCCGCGCGACGGCTTCGAGATCGTCGGGCAGGAGGTCGAGGGCGGGCGGATTGCCCGCTCGTCGCGCACGACCGTCCGCGCCCAGGCGTCCACGACGACGGGCGATACGGCGGCTGCACGCGCCGCCTCGGCCGCGCGAGAGACGGCGGCGCGCACCGCATCCACCGAGACGCGGGACAAGGGTGATTCGGGACGCACGGGATCCGCGCGTCCGTCCCGCACCGCCGACGCCCGCGGGGTGCCGCCGGCCGAGCCGCGCGCCGCCCAGCTCGACGCCGGGGCCGAAGCTCGCGCGCCCGATCTCCGCGAGCAGACGCAGCGCGCCGCCAGCTCCCGCGCCGAGACCACCCTTCGCGCTACGGAACCCGCGGCTGCGTCGGCTCCGTCCGCGCCGGTGGTCCCGCAGCGCGCCAGCTCCCGCGCCGAGTCCGCCCTTCGCATGGCGGAGACTGCCGTTCCGTCGGCTCCGCAGCGCGCCGCGACCGCCGCCGCGCGCCCGGCATCGATCACCCGGTCGCCGGCGCGGGAGGCGGCGCCCGCGCGAGCGTCATCTGCCGAAAGCCGTACGGGGGATGGAGATGCACGGACGGCGGACGCGCCCGGCACCGCGCTGGCCCCGCGCCCGCGGAGCGTCCCCGTGGCGGCGACCCTCGCGTCACTCCCCACCCGAACGCCGGCGCCGCAGCCGCAGCAGCCCGAACGGCCGATCGTGCACGTGACCATCGGCCGCATCGAGGTGCGCGCGTCGACCCCGCCGCCCGCGCCGCAGCCGCAGCCGCAGGCCGCGCCCGCGTGGACGCCGCCGGTGCTCACGCTGGACGAGTACCTCAAGCGCGGGGGGAGCGCGTGAGCAACCACCTCGCGATCGCCGCCGTGTCGCGCGCGCTGCGCCAGGTGGTGGAAGACGCCGCCAAGGCCGCCGTCGTGGGCGCCGAGGTCACGCACGTGCGCCCCGGCGGCGACCCGGCCAAGACGCCCCCCACCGGCGTGAACGTCTTCCTCTACGGCGTGACGCCGAACGCCTCGCAGCGCAACGCCGACCTGCCCACGCGCGCCGGCGGCGGCCAGCTGGTGCAGCGGCCCGCCGCCGCGCTCGACCTGCACTACCTGCTCTCCTTCTACGGCGAGGACGCCGAGCTGGAGACGCAGCGCATGCTGGGCGGCGTGGTGCAGGCGCTGCACACGCGCGCCACCCTCTCGCGCGACGTGCTGCGCGAGGTGGCCGAGGCCGACCCGTGGCTGAACGCGTCGGACCTGGCCGACGCGCCCGAGGCGGTGCGCTTCACCCCGGTGCTGCTGAACCTGGAAGAGCTGTCCAAGCTCTGGTCGGTGCTCTTCCAGACGCCGTACGCGCTGAGCGTGGCCTACCAGGCGACCCTGGTCTCCATCGAGGCCAACGCCGCGGTGCGCTCGCCGCTCCCCGTTCGCGGCCGCAACGTCTACGTCTTTGCCACCAGCCTCCCCGAGATCGAGGCGGCGGAGAGCGTCGCCGGCCCGCGCGAGCCGATCACCGCGCGCACCATGCTGCGGCTGCGCGGGAGCCGGCTCTCGGGCGAGGTGGTGAAGGTGCGCGTGGGCACCGGCGGCGCCACCGGCCCCGCCGCGGCCGTCACCGTGCGCGAGGTGCTCTTCCCCCTCTCCTCGATCCCGCCGGCGCAGCTCCGCGCGGGCGTGCAGGGGGTGCAGGTGGTGCACGAGCGCCTGATCGGCACGCCGGCGGTGCCGCACCGGGCCGAGGAGTCGAACGTGATGGCGTTCATCCTCCGCCCGCGCATCCGCCGCGCGGGGGACGACCCGGATTCGGCCGACGACGCGCTCGAATTCACCCCCGCGGGCGGCGGCGACCCGGCGCGCGTGACCGCCACGCTGGAGCCCGTCGTCGGCCGCTCGCAGCGCGCCGAGCTGCTGCTGAACCCGATCGCCGATCCCGCGCTCCCCTCCTACCGCTTCGTCGGCCCGCCGGGCCGCGAGGAGGACGGCGACACGCTGGTCTTCGACGTCCCCGGCATCGAGCCGGGCACCTACCTGGCCCGCGTGCGCATCGACGGCGCGGAGAGCGTGCTGGAGAGCGACCAGGACGGGGCGTACGTCCGCCCGAAGGTGGTGGTCCCGTGAGCCCGCGCGCGAAGGCCGCCCGCGCCCGCCCGGTGAGCTGGGCCGACGCCAACCAGCAGCACCTGGTGGCCTCGCTGGCCCGCGTGCGCCGCGCGGTGGAGCGCCACCTGGGCCGCGACCCCCACCCCGGCGACGACGGCGAGGCGGACGCGCTGGCCGCCGCGATGGAGCCGCAGCCCGCGACCGAGCGGCTGGCGCAGGCGTTCGGCCTGTCGCCGTTCGAGCGCGACGTGCTGCTGCTGTGCGCCGGCGTGGAGCTGGACGCGGCCTTCGCCGAGCTCTGCCGCGCGGCGGGCGGCGGGCGCGCGGCGCCGACGTTCGCGCTGGCGCTGGCCGCGTTCGGCGGCGCGCACTGGAGCGCGCTGGCACCCGCCGGGCCGCTGCGCTACTGGCGGCTGGTGGAGATCACCCCCGGCGACACGCTGACCACCGCCGCGCTGCGGGTGGACGAGCGCGTGCTGCACTTCCTCACCGGCACGGGGGGGATGGACGAGCGGCTGCACGGCGTGGCCGAGGCCGTGTCCACCGCCCCCGACCTCCCCCCCTCGCAGGCCGAGGCGGCGGAGCGCGTGGCCGGCGTGTGGCAGGCGGAGGGCGGCGATCCCGCGCTGGCGCTGCTCTGCGGCCCCGACCGCTGGGCGCGCCGCGGGGTGGCCGCCGCGGCGTGCGCCGCGCTGGGGCTGCGCCCGCACGCCGTGGCCGCCGCCGACCTCCCCGCGCACTCAGCGGAGCGCGAGACGCTGGCGCGGGTGTGGGAGCGCGAGGCGGTGCTGGGCGGCACGGCGCTGCTGGTGGAGGTGGACGACGCCGACGGGCCCGAGGCGGTGCGCGCCGCCGCGGCCTTCGCCGAGCGCGTGCGCGCGCCGGTGCTGGTGTCGGCGCGCGAGCCGCTGCGGGCGGGGGTGCGGCCGTGGGTGCGCATCGACGTGGAGAAGCCCACCGCGCCCGAGCAGCGCGCGCTCTGGGGCGAGGCGCTGGGCGCCTCCGCCGCGTCGCTGAACGGGCGGCTGGAGCCGCTGGTGGCGCAGTTCCACCTGGGCGCGCGGCAGATCCGCCAGGCGGGCGCCGAGGCGCTGGCCCACGAGGGCGGCGAGCTGGGCGACCGGCTCTGGGCGGCGTGCCGGGGGCAGGCGCGGCCGCGGCTGGACGACCTGGCGCAGCGCATCGACGCCGCCGCATCGTGGGAAGACCTGGTGCTCCCCGAGGCGCAGGCGCGCACGCTGCGCGAGATCGTGGCCCACGTGCGCCACCGCTCGCGCGTCTACGAGGAGTGGGGCTTCGCCCAGCGGGGGACGCGCGGGCTGGGGATCAGCGCGCTCTTCGCGGGGCCCAGCGGCACGGGGAAGACGCTGGCGGCCGAGGTGGTGGCGGCGCGGCTGAAGCTCGACCTCTACCGCATCGACCTGTCGCAGGTGGTGAGCAAGTACATCGGCGAGACGGAGAAGAACCTGCGCCGCGTGTTCGACGCCGCCGAGGAGGGGGGCGCGGTGCTGCTGTTCGACGAGGCCGACGCGCTCTTTGGCAAGCGCAGCGAGGTGAAGGACTCGCACGACCGCTACGCCAACATCGAGGTGAGCTACCTGCTGCAGCGGATGGAGACGTACCGCGGCCTGGCGGTGCTCACCACCAACCTGCGCTCGTCGATCGACGCGGCGTTCCTGCGCCGCATCCGCTTCGTGGTCACCTTCCCGTTCCCCGACGCACAGCAGCGCGCCGGGATCTGGCAGCGCGCCTTCCCGGCCGGCACCCCCACCGAGGGGCTCGACACGCAGAAGCTGGCGCGGCTCAGCGTGGCCGGCGGCAACATCCGCAACATCGCGCTGGGCGCGGCGTTCCTGGCGGCGGACGAGGGATCGCCGGTGCGCATGGAGCACCTGCTCGCCGCCGCGCGCGGCGAGATGGCCAAGCTGGAGAAGCCGGTGAGCTCGGCGGAGGTGGCGGGATGGACCTGAGCGCCGCCGAGATCCACCTGCACGTGGAGGAGATCGTGCTGGACGGCGTGGACCCCGCCGACCGCCACGCCGTGGGCGACGCCGTGCGCGCCGAGCTGGCGCGGCTGCTGGCCGAGCGCGGCCTGGGCGCGGCGCTGGCGGCCTCGGGCGGCGCCCAGCGGCTGGACGCGGGCACCATCACCCTCGCCCCCGGCGCCCCGGCGGCCGAGGTGGGGGCGGGGATCGCGCGGGCGGTGCACGCGGGGATCGGCCCCGCCGCGGGCCGCCGCGACTCGGGCCGTGGGAGGGGATGATGGTGGACCAGGAGGTGTGGATCGACGAAAGCCGGCCCCTGCGCGTGTCGTTCGACACGCACGGGTGGCGCTTCCATCCGGGCGCCCGCGGGATCGTGGGCACCCCGGCCGAGGCCTTCCTGCGCCTGGTGGCCGTGCGCGGCGACACGCGCGAGGTGGTGGAGGGCGTCGCCGGGCTGCGGGGACGCGTCGCCCTCTCCACCCCCGAGCAGGCGCTGGAGCTGGTGCGGCTCTTCACCCTGCCGGCCACGCACTACCTCTTCCCCGACAGCCGCCGCGTGGAGCCCGCGCCGGCGGACGGCGCCCCCGGCCCCGCCCGGTACACCGCCGACTATGCCGCGAAGGTGGGGATCCGCCCCGCCAGCGCGCGGCGCGAGGGCGACGGCTTCGTGGTGGAGCGCGCGCTGCTGGAGGCGGGCGGCGCCCTGGTGCACGCCCGCGAGCGCGTGGCGGCGGACGGCGCGTACGCGCTGGAGGAGGCGCGCACGCTGGACCCGCGCTCGCCGATCGTCTTCCCGGCCTACGAATGAGGAGGAAGCATGGCCTGCGCCCTGGCTGAGACCCGGAAGCCGCCCCTGGCGAACCTCGTGGGCGCGCCCGCCCGCCCGGTGGTGCGCCGCTGCGCGTGCGGCGGCGTGGTGGGGCCCGGCGGCGAGTGCGCGGCGTGCCGCGAGAAGCGCCTGGCCCGCGAGGCTCCCGGCGGCGTCGCGGGCCACGGCGCCGCCGCGCCCGCGGCAAGGGCCGGGTTCGACTTCGGCCGCGTGGCGCTGCACGCGCCGGGGCGCGCGGCGCGCGGCGTGCCGCCGGCCGGGTCGCGGCATTCGGTCCTCTCCGCCCCGCTCGCCACGGCGGAGACGGGGCTCGACCAGCCGCAGGACACGATGGTCGACGGCGTGCTCGCCACGGCCATGCTCCCGTGCTACGGCACCGGCGGGCTCTCCGTCTGCAACCCGGGCACGGGGAACTACGACATCACGGGGAACAGCAACAACTGCTGCACCCGCGCCTGCACCCAGCGGCACGAGGAGCGGCACGTGAGCGACCTGCAGGACTGCTGCGCCGCGCTGCACACGCGCATCGCCGCCGGCGGCGACCGCAATGCGCTGATCGGGCAGTACAACACGTGGATGAACTCGGGGGTGAAGGCGTGGACCGAGTGCAACGCCTACGGGGTGTCGATCACCTGCGCCGAGGCGCTGCGCACCTCGAACGGCTGCGGCGCCGCGGACGCCGGCGCGCCGTCGCAGTGCTGCACCGAGATCGACGACTACCTGTCGAACGCGCGCTCGCAGCGCACCAGCAACTGCGCCGCCGCCCCGGCCACCCGGCCCGCATGCCCGTTCTGACGATGACGACCGTCGATCCCCACGCGTCCGCCGTCCCGCCACGGGACGGGCGATGACGGCCAGGACCGCGCCCGTCCCGCGCGCGCCGGTGCCGGCGCGGGCGCCCAGGGCCGCGGCGGCCTCACCCGTGCTGCGCCGCTGCGCCTGCGGCGGCCGCGCGCCGGAGGGGGGCGCGTGCGCCGGGTGCGCGGGGAAGCGCTTGCGCCGCGCAGCGGCGGCCGGGGGGCCGTCGTTCGCGCCGGCCGCCGTGCACGAGGTGCTGGCCTCGCCCGGCGCGCCGCTGGACGCGGGGACGCGGGCGTACATGGAGCCGCGCTTCGGCCACTCGTTCGCCCACGTGCGGGTGCACGCCGACGAGCGCGCGGCCCGGTCCGCCGCGGCGGTGGGGGCGCACGCGTACGCGGTGGGGCGCGACGTGGTCTTCGGCGCCGGGAGGTACGCGCCCTCGTCGGCCCACGGGCGGCGGCTGATCGCCCACGAGCTGGCGCACGTGGTCCAGCAGGCGGGGTCGGGCGACGCCACGCCGCGCGCGAGCCTGGAGGTGGGCGCCGCCGACGCGCCCGAGGAGCGGCAGGCCGAGGCGGCGGCGGAGCGGGTGATGGCGGGCGGGTCGGTGGCGGCGGGGGCGCTCGCGGCCGGCGGTCCGGCGCTGCGGCGCTCCGCGGCCGACGAGCCGGCGGGGGGATGCGGCGTGTGCGTGGGCGGCCCGAAGCAGGCCGGGAACATCGCGCACCGCATCATCCAGGAAGAGTTCCAGGTGATGTATCCGCTCTCGCTTCCCGAGTTTCCCTTCTCGTCGCCCACCGACGACAACGGGCGGCTCGACCTGGCGGTGGCCACGCCGCTGGGGCTGCAGATCGGCGAGATCAAGCCCGCGAACCCCGCGGGCTTCGCGGCCGGGCAGGCGGACCTGCTGTTCTACGAGACGGCGCTGAAGCTGGTCTACCCGGCTTCACAGATCACCCGGCTCACCGCCGCCGTGCCGCCGGTGCCGTTCCCCGACCCGACGGCCGCGGCGGCGGGGTGCCCGCCGCAGACGCTGCACGTGGTGCCGATGGCGCCGGGGCTGTTCGGCTACTTCTGCGTCCCGCCGTTCTCGCAGCTCATCCGCCAGTGCGGGTGCCGCCGCAAGCCGGACCGCGAGCGCGTGCGCGACCCGATCGGCGAGCCGCACGTGCCCTACGTCCCCGTCCCCCGCGGCGAGCGCGAGCGCGGGCCGGAGGGCGACCGCGACAAGCCCAGGGAGCCGAAGGAGCGGCCGCACGGCCCCGAGGTGCTGGTGCCGCTGGGCGCCGCGGCCGCCGCGGCCACGTCGGTGATGCTGGCGCGGGCCGCGTTCCAGGCGTTCGCCAGGCAGGCGGCGGGCGCCCTGGCCAGGCGCGCGGCGGGCGGCCCGGCATTCGCCATCGCCGGGTGCGTGGCGGTGGTCGCCCTGCTCGCCTCGGGGCGCGCGGAGGCGGGGCCCAACCTCTCGGGCGAGGACCCGATCGAGGCGCTCTTCCGCACGATGACCGAGAAGGGGACCCCGCCGCCGCCGGGGCTGCGCGCGTTCATCGAGTCGAACCCCGAGCTGCGCGCCCGCATCATCGAGGGCGCGCGCACCGGCGACTTCACGGCCGCGCAGGAGGAGGCGAACCGCCAGGCCGCGGCGGTGCTCGAGCAGAACCTCGACCAGTTCACCCCCGAGGAGCTCGAGGAGCTGCTGATCGGCGCGCAGGGGGCGCAGGGCACCACGCCCGGCGCCGCGGTGACGGTGGACCGGCTGCGGCAGGCGCTGGAACTGGCGCGGCAGAAGCGCGGCAGCGGATCGGGGCCGGGTGGCCCCGGGTCGAGCGGGACGGGTGGGAGAAGCCCCGCCCCGGCGCCGGCGGGGGCTCCGCCCATGGCGCCGGCCGCCCCGGCCGCCCCGGCCGCGCCGCAGGGCGCCCCTGGCCCGGGCGTGGCGGCGCCGGGCGCGGCCGGCGGGGTGTCGCTTCCCCCCGAGCTTCGGTCGCGCCTCGACGCGTCGCCCGGCTCGGTGCGGCGGCTGTTCCGCACCCTGATGGCGCCGGGCGGCGGCGGGGCGGCGGTGACACCGGACGTGGTGCGCCGCTTCCTGGAGGCCACCGCCGTGACGCCGCCGCTCACCGAGGCCGAGGTGGACCGCCTGCTGGAGGGCGCGGTCCCGGCGGCCGGCGGCGACGCGGAGACCTTCCTGGCGCGGCTCGCGGCGGGCGTGCAGCGGCTGCGGCCGTCGGCGGACGCGGCGGCGCCGCCGGCCAGCCCGGCCACCGCCGGCGCGAGCGCCCAGGTCGACCCCGCAGCCGCGCCCGCGACGGCCCCGGCGGGCGACCGGCCGCCCGCGGCCACGGGCGCTCCCGCGCCGGCGGGGGAGCAGATCGCGCGCCAGGTCCGCGCGTTCCGCTCCCTCGCCCCCGGGCAGAACCGGTGGTTCCAGAGCACCGAGCACTTCCGAAAGGGCGTCCCCTCCACGCGGCTGTGGGTGGCGCGCCGCGGCGACGGCCTGCTGATCGGCGGATACCTCACCGTCACGCCGCTGGAAGCGCTGGGGGACGGGCGCTGGCGGGTGCGCGTGGGCCCCACGACGATCTACGACGATCGGGGCGCCGTGGTCACCCACTTCCCCGGCGAGACGACGGAGATGGGGCCGGTGCGCTGAAGCCCTCGGGCAAGGTCGTCCACGCGGTGGGGGATCGCGATCGGTGGTCACTGGATCTGTCGATGTGTCGATCGTCGGCACGCTGTCGCTGGATGGGATCGATGGGCGCTGGCCGGAGTGGCTTCCGGACGATCGACGAATCGGATCGACAGGACGATTGGTTTATCGAATCGACGATCGAATCGGTAATCCTGATCGACTGATGGGGATGAATCGGCCGATCGATGGATCGTCGGATCGGGATGGGTCGGTGGGATTGCGATGGGGATGAACTGCACCACGACCGGGCTTCGATGACGCTTCACGCCTCTCCCACGCTGCGCCGCCCGGCGCCGGCCCCCGCGCCGGTGCTGCGCCGCCGCGTGTGCGGCGGGCGCACGGCGGACGCGGCCGAGGGCGCGGCGAAGCGCCTGCGCCGCAGTGCGTCGGGGGAGGCGGCGCCGGCGATCGTGCACGACGTGCTGCGCTCGCCCGGGGCGCCGCTGGATGCGGGGACGCGCGCGGCGATGGAGCCGCGCTTCGGCCACTCCTTCGCCGACGTGCGCGTGCACGTGGACGGGCGCGCGGCCGACTCGGCCGCGGCGGTGGGGGCGCACGCGTACGCGGTGGGCCGCGACGTGGTGTTCGGGGCGGGGAGGTACGCGCCGTCGTCGGCGGACGGGCGGAGGCTGATCGCGCACGAGCTGGCGCACGTGGTCCAGCAGTCGGGCTCGGCGGCGACCGCGATCCAGCCGTCGCTCCAGGTGGGTCCCTCGGACGCGCCCGAGGAGCGCGAGGCCCACGCGGCCGCGGACGCGGTGGCGGCGGGGCGTCCCGCCTCCCTGGCCGCCGCTCCCGCCAGGCTCGCGCGCATGCCCGGCGGCGGCACGGCCGACCTGCACGACGCGGTGGCGGAGGCGTGGCGCCGGCGCAACGGGCTCCCCGCCGGCGGGGTGGACGAGATGGGGAACCCGGTGGGGCCCACCACCGCCGAGATCGTGCACGACGCGCGGTACCGCGAGCCGCTCCGCCCCGACTGCCCCTCGCTGGACGACAACCGCGGGCTGTACTGCATCACCGCCGGCCGGTCGGAGCAGGACGGGCGCACCTGCCGCATGAGCCCCGCGCACGTGGCGCTCCTGGGCTCGGCCCGCGCCACGGCGCGCGGCAAGGTGGCGGGCGCCGTCGACCGGATGAACCGCGCGGCGCCGCCCGGCCCGGCGCGGAACCTGGTCCTGCGGCAGGCACGCCGCAGCTTCGCCGGCGCGCCCCCCGCCTGGGACGCGATCCTCTCGCGGCTGACGGCGGTGCAGGGCCTGCTGGCCGGCACGTCGATGCAGATCGAGGCCGCGGCGTGCGACGACAACGGGTGCTGGTCGGGCGGGACGATGGCGTACGTCCGGGCCGCGGGCGATCCCAACGTCTTCGTCTGCCAGCGCTCGTTCGCGCGCGAGAGCCGGGAACACCTTCCCACCACCCTGGTGCACGAGGCCGCGCACGTGGCGGGGGTGGTGACCGAGGACATCCGGCTGGAGAGCTACTGCTCCGACCAGCCCTGCGACCGCTCGTGCCAGCCGCCCGAGCACGCCGCCTCGTGGGCGCACTTCGTCGACTGCATCGGCGGGCCGATGTTCACGCCGCGCACCGACTTCATCCCCGAGATGATCCGCAACGTGGAGGAGGACCTGTGAGCGCCCTCTCTCCCCTGCTCGCGCGGGCCCCGGCCCCCGCGCCGGTGCTGCGCCGCCGCGCGTGCGGCGGGCGCACGGCGGACGCGGCCGAGGGCGCGGCGAAGCGCCTGCGCCGCAGCGCGTCGGGGGAGGCGCCGTCGGCGGCGCCGGCGATCGTGCACGACGTGCTGCGCTCCCCCGGCACCGCGCTGGACGCGGGGACGCGCGCGGCGATGGAGCCGCGCTTCGGCCACTCCTTCGCCGACGTGCGCGTGCACGCCGACGGGCGCGCGGCGGAGTCGGCCGCGGCGGTGGGGGCGCACGCGTACGCGGTGGGGCGCGACGTGGTCTTCGGCGCCGGCAGGTACGCGCCGTCGTCGGCGGATGGCCGGCGGCTGATCGCGCACGAGCTGGCGCACGTGGTCCAGCAGTCCGGCTCCGCGGGGACGGTGATGCGGGCGCCGCTCCTGGTGGGCCGGGCCGACGCGCCGGAGGAGCGCGAGGCCGACGCCGCGGCGGAGCGGGCGGTCGCGCCCGTGCCCGCGTTCGCGGACGGGACGCTCCGCCGCACGGCCGCGCCGCGGGTGATGCGGCAGGCCGCGCCGGCGGGGCCCGCGTATCCCACGGTGGAGCAGGGGCGCGCCGCGAGGGGCGTGCTCGACCCCACGGAGCCCGACGGCACCCTTCTCCCCCTCGAGCGGCCCGACGAATTCCGCGCGGAGGTGGCGCGGGCGGTGGAGGCCCGCCTCGACGCCAACCTCGTCCCCGCCCGGGCGCGGGCGTCGTCCACCGCCACGCTGGAGCCCGCGCTCCCCGCGCTCGCCGACCTGGCGCAGCAGCGCGCCGAGGCGAAGTACGGCGGCGACATCCCGCGCGCGCCGGCCCCGGCCGCGCAGGCCCCCACCGGGCAGGGCGCGGCTCCGGCGACCCAGGGCGCGGCTCCCGCGGCCCCCGCCGCGCCGCGGCTGCGAGACCACCTCCACCGCGTTTCGGAGGTGGCGCCCGACGTGGACCGGGTGGCGTGCTCCTGGGTGTCGGACCGGATGGTGAGCGCGGGGGGCGGGTTGATGCGGACGCACCACGTGTACGCGTCGTCCGAGGAGGCCAAGGCGAGCTGCGGTGCCGTCACCTGTCCGGCGCCCGCGGCGGCCGCGCCGGTGGCCGCCGGCGGGGCGCAGGGCGGCAACCGCGACCAGGCGTTCTTCCAGCAGGTGCGCGACGACATCTTCTGCCGGCGCCGCGCCGACCTCGCGGTGCTGATGCTGAACGACGCGACCTTCGAGCGCGGCGGCGAGGTCTTCTTCCAGACGCGGATCGCGCCGGTGGCGGGCGAGGCGGCGAGCGTGACCGAGCGGCGCGAGCGCTGGAGGGCGGTGGGAACGCTGCTGCACGAGATGATGCACACGCTGGCGCACGAGCGCTTCGATGCCGCGGTGCGGCCGCTCCGCGAATCGGGGATCGCCGTCGAAGGCTTCGCGGAGTACTTCGCGCGCCCCGTGTACGACGAGCTCCGCGCCGCCGCGGCCGAGGCGGGGAGCACCGTGCGCGGCGCGGTGGAAGGGCCCGCCGCCGCGTCGGCCCCCTTCGACGTGAGCCTGGCCGCGCCGCGCGCCGCGTACCAGGGCTACGTGGACGGCGTGCACGAGCTGCTGGCCGCGGTGGGCGGGAACGAGCAGAACCTGCGCGCCGCCTTCTTCCGCGGCGAGGTGGAGTACCTGGGGCTGGGGGGGTGGAACGAGGCCGAGGCGCGGCGCAGGGAGGCCGCGCGCCAGCCGCGGTCGTTCGGCGTGGCGGGGGTGCTCTTCCCCGCGGCGGGCGGCAGCGCCACCACCGGCGGCGTGCGGCTGGACTACGGGCAGGTGGTGCTGGGCCAGGGCGGCAACCTCCAGCTGACGCTGGGCGGGGGGATCCAGTACCTGAGCGAGGGGAGCGTCTTCGAGCTGGGCCCCACCGCCGCCGTGCGCTACCGCTGGCCGAACCTGTTCGTGGAGGCCCGCGTGGGGGTGATGGCCGGCGGCGGGATGTCCGAGCCCCTCGAGCGCAGCTACCGCCTCGACGTGATCCCCCAGGTCACGGCCGGGGTGCAGCTCGGGATGGTGCGCCTGGGCGGCGGGCCGGTGCTGATGATCCCGCTCGCCGCGGGGCCCGTGGCCGACCGCTCCATCCGCCTGGGCGGGATGGTGGGCCTCTCGATCGAATGGGGCGCCCCCACGCCCGCCCCTGGGCGCCGCGACACGCCGTGACCGCCGGAGAGAGCCGACGAAACCTGGAGATCGACCGATGATGCTCCACGCTTCCACGACCGTGCACACCCCGGCCCCGGCCCCCGCGCCGGTGCTGCGCCGCTGCGCCTGCGGCGGCCAGGCGCCCGCCGGCGGCGAGTGCGCCGAATGCAGGCGCAAGCGGCTGCAGCGCAGCGCCTCCGCCGCGGCACCGGCGGCCGCGCCGGCGATCGTGCACGACGTGCTGCGCGCTCCCGGCGCGCCGCTGGACGCGGGCGTCCGCGCGGCGATGGAGCCGCGCTTCGGCCACTCGTTCGCGGATGTGCGGGTGCACGCGGACGGCCGGGCGGCCGAGTCCGCCGCGGCGGTGGGCGCGCACGCGTACGCCGTCGGGCGCGACGTGGTCTTCGGCGCCGGCAGGTACGCCCCGTCCTCGGTGGACGGGCGCCGGCTGATCGCGCACGAGCTGGCGCACGTGGTCCAGCAGTCCGGCTCGGCGGGGACGGCGATGCAGGCGTCGCTCGTCGTCGGTCCGACCGACGCGCCCGAGGAGCGGCAGGCGGACGCCGCGGCCGACGCGGTGATGCGCGGCGGCCCGGCGTCCGTCTCCCCGGCGGCGGGCGCGTTCCTGCGGCGCGCGGCGATCTACGCCGGCAACATCCTGGACGAGGGGAGCTGCGAGCACCTGGCCTGCAACTCCAAGTGGGGGTGCCCCGGCGAAACCGGGGTGGAGTGCCCGGACGGCACCCGCAACGCCTTCAGCAAGACGAAGAAGAAGTACTCGCCGCTGTTCACCTGCGACAGCACCTGCGAGAAGGCGAAGGAGGAGGGGTGCAGCGACGCCGCCAACTGGATGGCGCTTCCCGGCGACCGCTTCAAGCGCAGCAAGTGCGGGCAGGACCTGGTGATCTGCGCCAACGGCCAGTCCACCCACGCCACCGTGCGCGACCGCAGCGAGAAGGACACGCAGTGGGAGGTGAGCCACGGCGTGCAGGATTCCCTGGGCGTGAGCCCGTACGGCAGCTTCACGGGCACCATCTACGGCGACGAGAGCGACGCCGCGTTCAAGACCGACAAGCGCTGCGGGAACGCGCCGAAGAAGGCCGATGCGCCGAAGAAGTCCGACGCGGGAACCGACGCCGCCCCCGACGCGGGTCCCGACGCCGGGCGGACCGACGGTGGCCCGGCGCCGGTGCCGATGGAGGCGGAGTGATACGCATCGCGCACTCCCCCGTCCCGCGTCCGTCGACGCACACCCCGGCGCCGGTGCTGCGCCGCTGCGGCTGCGGCGGGCAGGCGCCCGCCGGCGGCGAGTGCGCCGAGTGCAAGCGCAAGGGGCTGCAGCGCAGCGCCTCCGCCCCGGCTCCGGCGGCCGCGCCGGCGATCGTGCACGATGTGCTGCGCGCCCCCGGCGCGCCGCTGGACGCGGGCGTCCGCGCGGCGATGGAGCCGCGCTTCGGCCACTCCTTCGCCGACGTGCGGGTGCACGCGGACGGCCGCGCCGCCGAGTCCGCCGCGGCGGTGGGCGCGCACGCCTACGCGGTGGGACGCGACGTGGTCTTCGGCGCCGGCCGCTACGCGCCGTCGTCGCGCGACGGGCGGCGGCTGATCGCGCACGAGCTGGCGCACGTGGTCCAGCAGTCCGGCGCGGGGACGGCGATGCAGGCCTCGCTCGAGGTGGGCCGCTCGGACGCCCCCGAGGAGCGCGCGGCGGACGCCGCCGCCGACGCGGTGATGCGCGGCGACACCGCTCCCGCGCTCGGCGCCGCGCCGCTCGCGGTTTCGCGCGAGGACGGCGACGGCGGCACGCCCGTCCCCACCCCCGCGCCGGCCGCGGACGGCGGCGTGCCCGACGCGGGGACGCAGGACGCCGGGGCCACCGCCACCGCGCCCGCGACCTGCGCGCCCAACAAGACCGGCACGCTCAGCAAGGTGAGCTGGGGCGAGACCTCGGGGCTCTACCCCGGCGCCACCGACAAGTACTCGCCCGACAAGTGGGACACGGCCAGGCTCTGCGAGCTGATGAAGATGCGCGCCGGCGTGCACGCCGTGGGCGACCGCGGCCAGTCGGTGCACCGCTCCAGCCCGCGCGAGGGCGACAAGATCGAGCAGATGCTCAAGCGCTACCACCTGGTGGAGAACTTCCCCGCGCTCGATGCCGAGGTCGCCGACGCGGGGGTGAAGTGGTTCTACCTCTCCAGCAAGGCCGACGGCCCCGCCGTGCACCCCGGCACCACGGGTACGATCCGGGTGAAGGGATACGGCCCCTTCCACAACGTGGGCGGCGGCGACGTGAAGGCCGGCGACACCTGGGTCCACTTCTACAAGCTGCCGTGAGGACGTCGTGATCCCCCACGCCCTGAACGCTTCGTCCGTCGAGCCGTGATCACTTCCGCCCTGTTCGCCCCCGCGCCGCGCCGCGCCCCCGTTTCGACGGGCGTGCTGCGCCGCTGCGCGTGCGGCGGGCGCCAGGCCGGCGAAGGGGCCGACTGGCTGCGCCGCAGCCCCGCCGCGTCCGGCCCCGCCACGGCGCCGGCGGTCGTGCACGACGTGCTGCGCTCCTCCGGCGCGCCGCTGGACACGGCGTCGCGCGCCGAGATGGAGCCGCGCTTCGGCCACTCCTTCGCCAACGTGCGGGTGCACGCCGACGGGCGCGCCGCCGAGTCGGCCGCCGCCGTGGGCGCGCACGCCTACGCGGTGGGCCGCGACATCGTGTTCGGGGCGGGGAAGTACGCGCCGGGGACGCAGGACGGGCGGCGGCTGGTGGCGCACGAGCTGGCGCACGTGGTCCAGCAGTCGGGATCGGCGGGGACGGCGATGCAGGCCTCGCTCGTGGTGGGTCCGACCGACGCGCCGGAGGAGCGCGCGGCCGACGCGGCGGCCGACGCCGTGCTGCGCGGCGGCCGGGCGGAGGTGCGCGCCGGCGGGCCGGCCACGCTGCGCCGGGAGCCGGGGAAGGACGCGCAGGAGAGCTGGGACACGCTGGTGGACGTGGTGGACGTGCGCGACGCCGACAAGGAGAGCAAGGACACCGAGGGCCGCCGCGCCCGCGCCGCCGAGGCGGTCAAGCGGATGCTGCAGACGCCCACGGGGGCGCGGCTGGCGAACGAGCTCTTCGCCGCCTTTTGCAAGAAGGGGAAGTGCCGCACCCGGCTGACCGTCATCTTCGCCGACGACAACCCGGGGCACGAGGCGGGCTACTTTGAGCCGCACGAGGCCGGCGAGCGCCACTACAGCGTGTGGGTGAAGAACGTCTTCCCGCCTTCGCCCGGCCAGCTCCCGGGCGGCTGCTGGCCGGGCTCCAAGAACGCGCTGGTCTGCTCCAGCCACGGCGACGCCGAGTCGGCCATGGCGAGCACGCTGCACCACGAGGCGATGCACGTGTGGTTCGTCAACACGCAGACGCCCATCGAGAGAAAGAACGTCACCGGCCACCTCGACGTGGAAAAGGGCGAGATCGACCCGGTGTTCCTGAAGCGTTTGCAGTCGATGGCGGCCGACCTGGACGCGCTGGAGACGAAGATCCACGACGAGCAAGCCGCCAGGAAGGCCGCGCAGGCGCCGCCACCCGTGCCCGACTCGCCGCTGCGCGAGCGCGACGTGGAGCCCGACGAGCCGAAGCCGAGCCCGCGCCGCTTCGGCGGCGAGCTGTCGCTGCACGCGGGCGGGGCGGCCGGGGGAGGGCTGAAGTCGTTCAGCGGGATCCTGGGCGCCGACCTGATCCTGGGCGACATCAACTCGCTGCGGATCGGCGCGCGGGGCGTGTACCTGACGCCCGATCACCTGCTGGCGGGCGGCACCATCGGCACCCGGCTGCTGCAGACCGGCGAGCGGGGAGGCAAGGCGGAGAACCCGCTCTTCTTCGACGCCGAGGCCGGGGTGCTGGCCGAGCTCTCCCCCGCCGACGCGGGGCGGTTCACCGACCAGGTGGCCGGGTTCGCCTCGGTGGGGGTGGGCCAGGAGTACGGCCAGTCGGGCGGGCGCTTCTTCTGGCGGCTAGGCGGCTTCGTGGTCGTCTCGGACCGCGCCTTCAAGGACCTCCCCGAGCGCCCCGGCGGCGACGATTCGAAGCCCATGGCCTGGGGCGGCACCTTCGGCATCGGCAAGCGCTTCTGACGCGGCCGCCACACATCGAACGAACCAGGAGATGAGCTCCTTTCCCGGAAGCCCGCGCCTGCTCAAGGGCGCCATCGTGGGGATCGATCCCTTCAACCCGCTCGCCAGCGTGGTGGTGTTCCAGTACAACCCCGACGCGCTCACGCGGAAGCTGTCGGCGAACGCCGCCAACCCCAACGCGGCGCGCGGCGAGGCGCTGCGGCTGAAGGGGCCGCCGGCGGAGACCATCACCGCCACGGTGGAGATCGACGCCACCGACCAGCTCGAGCGCGGCGACCCGCTGGCCGGCACGCTGGGCATCTACCCCACGCTGTCGTCGCTGGAGATGCTGCTGTACCCCAAGACCGCGCTGGTGCTGGCCAACGAGGTGCTGGCGCGCGCCGGCGTGATCGAGGTGATCCCCGCCGAGGCGCCGCTGACGCTGTTCATCTGGGGGATCAAGCGCGTGCTCCCGGTGCGCCTGACCGAGTTCACCATCAACGAAGAGCAGTTCGACCCCAACCTGAACCCCACCCGCGCCAAGGTGACGCTGGCGATGCGGGTGCTGACCTACCAGGACCTGGGGCTGGCCTCGCCCGGCGGCGCGCTGTTCATGGTGCACCAGGTGGTGAAGGAGGTGATGGCCACCATCGGCGGAATCGGCGCCATCGCCGGCCAGGCCTCCTTCAGCGCCAGCGCCAGCATCAAGGCGGGGTAGGGCGGGGGAGTCGTCGGCGAAACGGCCCGCAGGACGGGGATATCTCCAGGTCCTGCTGGGGCTCGAGAGATCCCCAAAGGCGAATGAATTCGCTGCAACGACTACACGAAGTCCGCCTTCGCGGACTGCCGCCGCCCGCTCGGCCCTGGTTGGGGCGCGCGACACGATCCCCGACGATGGCGCGGCGATGACCGCGAGCACATCGGCATGAGGGACAAGCAGTCAGGACCCGGGACCTGGCACTCAGGACCAAGCACTCAGCACCCGGCACTCCGAACCGGCACCATCACCTTCACCGCCCGAAAAACCCGATGTTCGACTCCGCCAGCCGCTACGCCGGCCTCGAGACGGCCTCGATGGAAGTGCCCGACCCCGACGGGGGGACGCGCACCGTGCGCTACGTGCGCCGCCGCTTCGTGCCCCAGCCGGGGGGCGACACCACCCTGGTGGAGCACACCGTGGAGCAGGGCGACCGGCTCGACCGGGTGACCGCGCGCTACCTGGGCGACCCCACGCAGTTCTGGCGCGTGTGCGACTCCAACGGCGCGCTGCGCCCCGACGAGCTGGTGGAAGAGCCGGGGCGGCGCATCCGTATCGCGCTCCCGGGGGTGTGAGGTGCTCACCGGGCAGCTCGGCGTTCGCCTGGTGATGATGGTGGGCGACACCGTGCCCCTTCCCGCGCCCTACGAGCTGGTCACCGCCATCACCAGCGTGCAGGTGACCCAGGAGGCCGAGGGGAACAACGGGTTCCAGGTCACCTTCCGCGTCGCGCTCGACTCGCTGGTCGACTTCGGGCTGGTGGCGTCGGGGGCGCTCGACCCGTTCAAGCGCGTGGTGATCGGGGTGATCACGGGGGTGGTGCCCGAGGTGCTGATCGACGGGATCATCACCCACCGCCAGCTCACCCCCGCCGACGAGCCCGGCGCCAGCACCCTCACCGTCACCGGCAAGGACGTGAGCCAGATGATGGACCTGGAGGAAAAGAACGAGGAGTACC
Organism: Longimicrobium sp.; assembly: GCA_035630095.1. GTDB lineage: Bacteria > Gemmatimonadota > Gemmatimonadetes > Longimicrobiales > Longimicrobiaceae > Longimicrobium. The sequence continues at coordinate 14,297 of DASQLJ010000137.1, read as the reverse complement.
CCAACCAGCCCGACTTCGTGATCGCCGCGCGGGTGATCGCCGGCTACGCGCAGTACGGGATGATCCCCGCCACCATGCCCACCGCCGACGTGCCGATCCAGCTCCAGCGCATCCCGCGGCAGGCCGAGACCGACTACCGCTTCCTGAAGCGGATGGCCGAGCGCAACGGCTACGTCTTCTACGTGGAGCCGGTGACCTTCGGGGTGAACAACGCCTACTGGGGCCCCGAGATCCGGGCGGGCATCCCCAAGCCGGCGCTCACCGCGGGGCCGTACGGCAACGTCAAGGGGATCCACTTCTCGCACGACGGGCTGTCGCTGGTGGGCTCCAGCGGCTCGTTCCTGGAGCCGATCAGCGGCACCGTGCTACCGATCCCCCCGATGCCGCCGCTGCGCGTGCCGCCGCTGGCGCTGAAGCCGGTGATGCCCAGGCGCACCACCCTCGCCCGCACCACCTCGAAGTCCAACCCCGCGCAGGCCACGGCCAACGTGATGTCGGCGCAGAGCTCGGCCCCCGACCCGCTCACCGCCAGCGGCGAGGTGGACACCGCGCGCTACGGCGCCGTGCTCCGCCCGCGCAGCCTGGTGGGGGTGCGCGGCGCCGGGCTCACCCACGACGGGATGTGGCTGGTGCGCAAGGTCACCCACACGCTGAACCCCGTGGCGGGCGAGTACAAGCAGGCCTTCACCCTCTCGCGCGAGGGCACCATCTCCTCCGTGCCCGCGGTGCTGCCATGAGCGGCCCGCCGTTCTGGGGGAAGTACCGCGGCATCGTCAGCGACAACCAGGACCCGCTGATGACCGGCCGCGTGCGCGCCAAGGTGCCCGACGTGCTGGGCGACAAGGAGAGCGGCTGGGCGATGCCCTGCGCCCCCTTCGGCGGGAGCAAGGTGGGGATGTTCTGCGTGCCCACCGTGGGCGCCGGGGTGTGGATCGAGTTCGAGCACGGCGACCCCGACTACCCCGTGTGGGCCGGGTGCTGGTTCGGGTCGATGAAGGACGTCCCCCCCGACCTGCTGGCCCCGCCGCCACCCTGGAAGAAGGTGATGATCGTGACCGAGGGCGGCCACTCCATCCTCCTGGACGACACCCCGGGGGTGGGCGGGATCACACTCAAGACCTCGGGCGGGCAGAAGCTGGTGCTGAACTCCATGGGGATCGAGATCGACGACGGCCAGGGCGGGAAGATCCAGATGCAGGGCCCCAAGGTGACGGTGAACAACGGCGCGCTGGAGATCATCTGATGCCCGGCTACATCCTGCAGATGGGCGCCACCGTCCTCTGCGCCCACGGCGGCCAGGCGCAGCCCACCTCGCCCATGCCCCGCGTGATGCTGGGCGGCCAGCCCGCCATCACCCAGCCGCCGCCGTGGACGATCGCCGGCTGCCCCTTTCCGCCCCCGCCCGCCGGCGCCGGCCCCTGCGTCACCGCGAGCTGGGTCACCGGCTCGCTGCGGGTGAAGGCCGGCGGGATGCCGCTGCTGCTGCAGGACAGCCAGGCCGTCTGCGTCCCCACCGGCACCCCGCTGAACGTGGTGGTGGCGCAGGTGCGGGTGAAGGCGATGTGAACGCAGCAGATCCGGAGCTTGGTCGTGCCGGCCACGCCGCCGCTTCGCTCTCGACGCGGTTGAAGTCCGCGAAGGCGGACTGCGTGCCCTTGTAGCCGCGAGTTCACTCGCATATTCGCCCGCACCGGGCCCCGAGTCCCGAGTCCGAGTCCCGATCCCGAGTCCTGAATCCGAGTGCCAAGTCCTGATTCCTTCGAATTCGCCCCATGACCGCATCGGCAGCATGAACGTCGACTTTCCCTACCGCATCGACGGGCGCGGGCGCACCGCCACGGCCGACGACGAAGACCACGTGCGCGACCTGATCGAGCAGGTGCTGTTCACCTCGCCCGGCGAGCGCGTGAACCGCCCCACCTTCGGCAGCGGGGTGCTGCAGCTGGTGTTCGCGCCCAACAGCGAGGCGCTGGCGGCCGCCGCGCAGTTCTCGCTGCAGGGCGCGCTGCAGCAGTGGCTGGGCGACCTGATCCAAGTGGACGCGGTGGAGGTGGAGAGCGACGACGCGGCGCTGCGCGTGACCGTCGTCTACATGGTGCGCCGCACGCAGCAGCGGCGCGCCGCCGTCTTCGAGCGCGAGGCGGTCCGGTGAGCGGCGCGCTCTTCTTCTGCGGCGACGAGCGCCGGCGCGCGCAGCTCCGCTTCGGCGGCAGCGGGCTCGCGGGGATCGACTTCCTGGAGGTCGGCGACCTGGGCCCGGAGCTGGCGGACGCGCAGCGGCTGCTGCGCGTGGCGTTCGTCAACCCGCCGGCGGTGGGCAGCACGCTGCGCGATGAGATCACGCCGGAAACCGTGACGGTCACCGGCGGCGACCGGGTGCGCGGCATCCGCGCCACGAATGCGTGGTTCGACGGCGACGAGCTGCGCGTGGAGGTGGACCGCGCGGGCGACTTCACCACCTACACCCTCCGCATCCAGGGGCGCGACGGGAAGCCGCTGGCGGGGATGGACCCGCTCCTCTCCTCCGTGGGCTTCTCGTTCAAGGCGGGCTGCGCCGCCGGCGCCGACTGCGAGGTGGCCGACGACTGCCCCGCCGAGCCCGACGAGTCGGCCGAGATCGACTACCTGGCGAAGGATTACAACTCCTTCCGCCAGCTCATGCTCGACCGGATGTCGCTCCTCCTCCCGGGGTGGACGGAGCGCAACCCGGCCGACCTGGGGATCACCCTGGTGGAGCTGCTCGCCTACGTGGGCGACCACCTGAGCTACCGGCAGGACGCCATCGCCACCGAGGCGTACCTGGGCACCGCGCGGCGCCGCATCTCGGTGCGCCGCCACGCGCGGCTCCTCGACTACCCGATGCACGACGGCTGCAACGCCCGCGTCTGGGTGCACGTGGAGGTGCGCCCCCGCGACCCCGCGGCCGTCTACGACCCGCACGACGAGACGGCGGACGACGACGGCGACGTGGTCATCCTCCCCCCCCGCGCGCAGCTCCTCACCCGCCTCCCCGGCCGCGCGGCGGTGATCGACGACGTCAACGAGCAGCGGCGGGCGCTGGCCGACCACCCCGAGGCCTTCGAGACGCTGCACCAGGCCGAGCTGCGCCCGCGCCACGGCCGCATCTCCTTCTACACCTGGGGCGAGCGCGACTGCTGCCTCCCGCGCGGGGCGACCCGGGCGACGCTGGCCGGCCACTACCCCCGCCTCAAGCCCGGCGACGTGCTGGTGCTCGAGGAGGTGCTGGGGCCGCTCACCGGCGCCCCCGGCGACGCCGACCCCGCGCACCGCCACGCCGTGCGCCTCACCGAGGCCGGCGCCTACGTCCCCGCCACCCCCGGCGAGGAGGGCGGCGAGGCGCCGCCGCTGAGCGACCCGGCCTTCCTCTACGGCCGCGCGATCGCCGGCAACCTGAAGCTGAAGGACGCGGGGGGCACCGTCCTCCGCACCCTCTCCGCCGGCGAGGTGGTGGAGCTCCTCCCCGACTGGGCGGGGGTGGACAAGCTCTTCGGCAAGCGCGAGTACCACGTGGTGGACGCCGCCGGCGTCGAGGGCTTCGTGGTGGCCACCCAGGCGCAGCTCCGCCTCTATTCGCCCCGTCTCACCGAGGTGGCGTGGGCGGCGGAGGACGCGCTCCCCTTCGCGCTCTGCGTCTCCGCCACGACGGACGCGCAGCACGGCGCCCGCCACGTGGCCGACGTGAGCGTGGCGCGCGCCAACGTCGTCCTGGCCGACCACGGGCTGACGGTGGAGCCCGAGGACCTGGGGACCGTGCCGCTCCCCGACCCGCGGCTGGCCCCGGCCATGGCGGGGGCGGGGGGATGCGGGTGCTCGGGCGAGACCGAGGCGATCGCGCCGCCGGCCCGCTTCCGCCCGCGGCTCACCGACGGGCCGGTCACCCAGGCCGCGCGCGTCCTCCCTCCCGGCGGTGCCGCCGCGGCCGACGAGCCGCCCTTCTTCGACCCCGCCGCGCCGGCCGCGACCGCGTTCCGCTGGGAGATGGGGCGCGTGCTCCCGGCGATCACCCTGTACGACGAGCGTGAGTCGGCGTGGCTGCCGCAGCGCGACCTGCTGGCCAGCGACCCCTTCGCCCGCGAGTTCGTGCTGGAGGTGGAGGACGACGGCCAGGCGCACGTGCGCTTCGGCGACGACCGCTACGCGCAGCGCCCGGCGGCCGGCGGCAGGTTCACCGCCGTCTACCGCGTGGGCAACGGCACGCGCGGCAACGTGGGCGCCGACTCGCTGGTGCACCTGATCCTCCCCGACGCCATCGATGCCGCGCGCGACGACGGGAGCGGCGGGTGGGAGATCGCCCCGGTGGGGGGGGAAGGGCCGCGGGCGGCGCTCTCCGGCCGCCTGGCCGCGCGCAACCCGCTGGCCGCGCGCGGGGGGACGGATCCCGAGGACACGGAGCGGGTGCGGCAGATCGCCCCGGCCGCCTTCCGCGACGCGCAGCGCTGCGTGACTCCGGGCGACTACGCGGCCACCGCCGAGCGCCACCCCGAGGTGCAGCGCGCCCAGGCCACGCTGCGCTGGACCGGCTCGTGGCGCACCGTGTTCCTCACCGTTGACCGCGCCGGCGGGCGCCCGGTGGACGCCGCCTTCGAGGCGGAGCTGCGCCGCTTCCTGGAGCGCTTCCGCCTGGCCGGGCACGACCTGGAGGTCGAGAGCCCGCGCTTCGTGGCGCTGGAGGTGGAGGTGTTCGCCTGCGTGGACGGCGGCTACTTCCGCGCCGACGTGGAGCGCGCGCTCCGCCAGGCGCTGGGGAGCCGCACGCTCCCCGACGGGCGCCGCGGCCTCTTCCACCCCGACAACTTCACCTTCGGGCAGAGCGTGTTCCTGAGCCGCGTGTACGCCGCCGCGCAGGCGGTGCCCGGGGTTCGCTGGGCCGAGGTGCGCGCCTTCGGGCGCCAGGGCGACCCGCGCAGCTCGGTGCTGGAGACGGGTGAGCTGAAGGTGGGGCGGCTCGAGATCGCCCGCATGGACGACGACCCCAGCCACCCCGACCGGGGCGTGCTGCGGCTGAAGCTGACGGGGGGACGATGAGCACGGCGAACGACGGAGTGCAGGGGCTGGACGACTGCGGCTGCGGCGGCGGCACGGGGCAGCAGACCCCGGCCACGGTGCAGAACCGCCCCGGCCTCCCCGCGGTTGCATACCGGGTGGGCACCCACGCCACCTTCCGCGCCACCGCGCTGGCGGCGCTCTCCTCCGCCAGCCGCCCGGCGCTGCGCGGCCTCTCGGCGCGCGACGACGACTTCACCAGCGCGCTGATCGACGCGTGGGCGGCGGTGGGCGACGTGCTCACCTTCTACCAGGAGCGCATCGCCAACGAGAGCTACCTGCGCACCGCCACCGAGCGCCGCTCGGTGCTGGAGCTGGCGCGCGCGGTGGGCTACGAGCTGGCGCCGGGGCTGGCCGCCTCCACCCCGCTCGCCTTCACCCTGGAGGACGCCCCCGGCGCCCCCGCCGAGGTCACGCTGAAGGCGGGGACGCGGGTGCAGAGCGTCCCCGGCCCCGGCGAGCGGCCGCAGACCTTCGAGACGGTGGAGGAGATCGCCGCACGGCCGGGGTGGAACGCGCTCCGCCCGCGCCTCACCCGCCCGCAGTCGATCGGCTACGGCGCGCGCTCGCTGCTGATCGCCGGCTCGGCCGCGCTGGTGGCGGTGGGCGACGCGGTGCTGCTGGTGGGCTCGGAGCGGCGCGAGAACGCCGGGAGCGAGCGCTGGGACCTGCGCGTGGTCTCCGCCGTGGAGCGCGACGTGGCCGGCAACCGCACCCGCATCCGCTGGAAGGAGCCGCTGGGCTCGGCGCACCCGTTCGTGAGCCCGGCCGCGCAGCCCAGCCTCTTCGTCTTCCGCCAGCGCGCCGCCTTCTTCGGCCACAACGCGCCCGACTGGAAGCTGATCCCCGAGCAGGCGCGCGTCCTCTACAGTCCGAACGACCCGGACGTGGGCGACTGGCCCGGCTTCGAACCGCCGTACACCGTCTCCCCCGCCGGCGTGGTGGAGGCCGACCTCGACGCCGTCTACCCGCGCGTCCTCGCCGGCGGGTGGGTGGTGTTCGCCTCGGAGGACTACCGCGAGCTCTACCGCGTGGTCACCGCCAGCCACGTGGCGCGGGTGGGCTTCGCGCTCACCGCCAAGGTCACCCGGCTGCGGCTGGACACCGACGAGAACCTGGCCCGGTTCACCCGCCGCGAGACGGTGGTGTTCGCCGACGCCGAGGAGCTGCCGCTGGCGGAGGAGGACGTCCCGGACCCGGTGGAGGGGAGCGAGGTGGAACTCGGCGCGAAGCTGGAGGCGCTGGCCCCCGGCCGCCGCGTGCTCGTCCGCGGCAAGCGGGCGCGCGTGCGGGTGGAAGACCGCGCCGTGTACATGTACCGGCCCTCCGGCGAGATCCTGAAGGTGGCCGCGGGAAGCGAGCTCCTCCTGGTGGCCGCCGGCACCCCGGGCGCGCCGGTGGCCACGGCGGGGGGCGACGTGGCCACGCACGACCTCCTCCTCCGCGACGAGCACGGGCGCGAGGGCACCGCCAACGTGGACGTCGACTCCACCGTCTACCTCCCCGCCCACCCCGACGACCCCGAGACGGCGGAGCTGGCCACCGTGCTCGAGGTGCGCGCCGCCGACCCCGAGCACCCCGTGCTCCTGCTCACCGCGCCGCTCGGCGTGGCGTACGACCGCCCCACCGTGGTCATCGAGGCCAACGTGGCGATGGCCACGCACGGCGAGGCGGTGACCGAGACGCTGGGCAGCGGCGACGCGGCGCGCGAGTACCAGCGCTTCGCGCTGCGCCAGGCGCCGCTCACCTTCGTGAGCAGCGCCGAGGCGGCGGGAGGCGCGGCATCCACGCTGGAGGTGCGGGTGGCGGGGGTGCGGTGGGACCCGGTGCCCACCCTCTACGGCGAGCGCCCGCGCGACCGCGTCTACACGGTGCGCCTCCAGGACGACGCCTCCACCCTGGTGCAGTTCGGCGACGGCGAGACGGGAGCGCGCCTGCCGACGGGGCGCGAGAACGTGCAGGCCGTCTACCGCAAGGGAATCGGCCGCGTGGGCAACGTGCGCGCCGGCCAGCTCAGCCTGCTGATGACGCGCGAGCTGGGGCTGCGCGGCGTGGCCAACCCCCTCGCCGCCTCCGGCGGGCAGGACCCCGAGTCGATGGACGACGCGCGCGCCAACGCGCCGCGCACCGTGCTCACCCTGGACCGCGTGGTCTCGCTGCGCGACTACGAGGAGTTCGCCCGGACCTTCGCCGGCGTCTCCAAGGCGCTGGCGGTGTGGACCTGGGACGCCGGCCGCCGCGGCGTCCATCTCACCGTGGCGGGGCCGGACGGCGAGGCGGTGGCGGGGGCGGTGCACGACGCGCTCCTCGCCGCCCTCGCCGGCCACGGCGACGCCTACGTCCCCGCGCGGGTGGAGAGCTACCGCCCCGTCCTCTTCCACCTGGCCGCCACGCTCCGCGCCGACCCCGACCGCCTCCCCGGGCTGGTGAAGGCGGACGTGGAGGCGGCGCTGCGCGACCGCTTCGCCTTCGGGCGGCGCGACTTCGGGCAGCGGGTGGCGCTCAGCGAGGTGGTGTCGGTGATCCAGGCGGTGCCCGGCGTGGCCGCCGTGGACCTCGACCGCCTGCACCGCGAGGACGAGGCCCCCCGCACCGCCGCCTACCTGACCGCCAGCGCGCCCCAGCCGGGGGTGGACGCGCTGGTGGCCCAGCCCGCCGAGCTCCTCCTGCTGGGCCTGGGCCCCGACGACCTGACGGTGACGCCATGAGCTTCGACGCAAGCCGCCTGTACGAGCTGCTCCCCGCCGTCCACCGCATCCGCGACCACGAGCAGGGCGGGCCACTGCGCGCGCTGCTGGAGGTGCTGGCCACCGAGTCGGTGGCGCTGGAGGAGAGCCTGGAGCAGCTCTACGACGACCAGTTCGTGGAGACCGCCGCCCCCTGGGCGCTCCCCTACCTGGGCGACCTGCTGGGGATCGAGGGCCTCCCCTCCGAGCCGCTCACCCCGCGCGCCGAGGTGGCCAACACCCTGGCCTACCGCCGGCGCAAGGGCACCGCGCACGTGCTGGAGCGCCTCGCCCGCGACGTCACCGGGCTCCCGGCGCGCGCGGTGGAGTTCTTCCAGCTCCTGGCCACCACCCAGCAGGTGAACCACCCGCGCCCCGAGAACCGCGCCTTCGTCTCCGTGCGCCAGGCGCTGCGGCTGGAGTCGCTGGGCGGCGCCTTCGAGCGGCTGGACGGCGAGGTCGACCTCCCCCACACCGCCGACGTGCGCCGCATCGCCTCGGGGCGCGGCCGCTACTCGCTCCCCAACGTCGGGATCTTCCTCTGGCGCGTGCGCGCCTACCGCCTCTCGCGCACCCCCGCGGTGCCGCGCGCGTCGGGGGACAAGAAGCGCTTCCGCTTCTCGCCGCTGGGCAACGACACGCCGCTCTACAACCTCCCGGTGACCGAGGACGATCCCGCCACCCTGGCCGCGCCCGTCAACGTGCCCGTGCCGATCGGCCGGCGCGCCATGCACGCGCACCCGGCCCGCTTCTACGGCCGCAGCATCCTGGTGGAGGTCGAGGGCGGGGACGGACCCGAGCCCGTGGACGTGGACCAGGTGGACGTGTGCGACCTGTCGGGGTGGGAGGGCGGGGCGTGGCAGGGCCCGGCGGCGGGCCGCGTCTCCATCGACCCCGTGCTGGGCCGGCTGGCCTTCGGCACGGCGCAGGGCGAGGCGCCGCTGGTCACCTTCCACTACGGCTTCCCGGCCGACATCGGCGGCGGCGAGTACGACCGCGGCGCCCCCGCCGACGACGTGGGCCGGGTGGTGCGCGTCGTCCGCGACCCCCGGCCCCCCGGCCAGGTGGCGACGCCCGAGGTGGCCACGATCCAGGAGGCGCTGGACGAGCTGGGCCCGCAGGGCGGGGTGGTGGAGATCGGCGACGGCGGGCGCTACGCCGCGCCGGCCACCATCGACGCCGGCGGCCGCCGCATCACTCTCCGCGCGGCGGACGGGGTGCGGCCCACGGTGGTGCTCGCCGCGCCGCTGGAGCTCACCGGCGGCCCCGACGACGCCGTCTCGCTGGATGGACTTCTCCTCGTCGGCGCGCGCGTGGTGGTGGGCGGCGGGGTGGACGCGCTGGCCCGCGTGCGCATCCGCCACTGCACGCTGGTCCCCGGGCTGGCGCTGGACGCGGCCGGGAACGCCGTCTCCCCCGGCGCGCCCTCGCTGGAGGTGCTGGCGGCGGACGCACAGGTGGAGGTGGAGCGCTCGATCCTGGGCCCGGTGCGCGCCGGGCTCGACGCGCGGCTCGTCATCACCGACAGCGTCATGGACGCCGGCTCGCAGGCGGGGGTGGCGATCGCGGGGCTGGACGGGGAGGACTGGGGGCCCGCCACCACCCTGGAGCGCTGCACCGTCCTGGGCAAGCTGCGGGTGGACGCGCTCCCGCTGGCGTCCGACTCGCTCCTGCTGGCGGTGCTGGCGCCGGGCGACCCCTTCGCGGCGCCGGTGGAGACGCGCCGCACGCAGCAGGGGTGCGTGCGCTTCTGCTACGTGCCGCCGGGGTCGCGCACCCCGCGCCGCTTCCAGTGCGTCCCCGCCGCCGACGGCGACGACGCGCGGGTGCGGCCGTCGCCGGCCTCCACCCGCTACGGGAGCCCCCGCTACGCGCAGCTTCCGCCCGGCACCTCGCCGCTGGTCGCCGCGGGCGCGGGCGACGGGTCGGAGATGGGCGCGTACCACCTGCTCTTCCTGTCGCTGCGCGAGGCGCACCTGCGCGCGCGGCTCGCCGAGTACCTGCGCTTCGGCCAGGAATCCGGCGTCTTCTTCGCGAGCTGAACCGGCTCACCCCGCCAGACGCCGCCCCCGCGCGGCACGGACACTCCAGAGGATTCCATGAAGGGCGACTTCAGCCGCCAGACGTTCGACCCCACCCGGCACCACGCCGGCGTGCGCATGCAGCAGGGCCGCGTCCAGCTCGACGCCGACTGGAACGAGCAGGCCGACATCGCCCAGCACCGCGACGAGGCGGCGGTGCGCGACACCGTGGGCCGGTGCGGCGGGCCGCTGCACCACGCCGCCTTCGGGCTGACCCCCGCCACGAACCTCGGCGCCGGCGCCAGGAGCGAGCTGGCCGGGCGCTTCCCCGGGTGGACCGCCGGGCCGGGCGACTTCGTCCTTTCCGCCGGGCGCTACTGGGTGAACGGCGTGCTGGTGGAGAACGAGGAGACTGTTCCCTACACGCGGCAGCCCGACCTCCCCGGCCTCCCCGCGCTGGGCGACGGCAGCTGGCTCCTCTACCTGGACGTGTGGGAGCGCCACCTCACCGCGCTGGAGGACCCGCGGCTGCGCGAGGTGGCGCTGGGCGGCCCCGACACCGCCACCCGCACGCGGACCACCTGGCAGGTGCGCGCGCTGGAGGTGGACGCGGCGGCCACCTGCGCCGCGGAGGTGGCCGACTACGACGAGGCCACGGCGGAGACCACGGGGCGGATGCGGGCCCGCGCGCGCCGCGAGAGCACGGTCGCCGACCCCTGCGTCCTCCCCGCCGCGGCCGGCTACACGGGGCTCGAGAATCAGCTCTACCGCGTGGAGATCCACGACGGCGGGGTGGCGCAGCCGTTCCCCGGCCTCTCGGGGTGGGCGGTCGACACGTTCGACGCGCCGAACCGGACGATGGTGCTGGCGAGCACCCCGGGCGGGCTGGGGGTGGGCGACGCGGTGGAGCTCTACCTCCCGGATTCGGACGATCCGACCGCCGGGACCGTGGCGTGGGTGGAGGAGGTGGCGGGGAAGTCGGTCACGCTGAACGGCGCCTTCACCGCCCCCGACCTGAACGCCTCGCCGCGGCTGCGCAAGGTGGGCGCCACCTTCAAGTGGTCGCGCGACAACGGCATCGCCGTGAGCCGGGTGCTCAGCGTGAACCAGGAGCTGGTGGTGGTGGAGACGCTCGGCCCCGACGACGTGCTGGGCTTCCACGCCGGCGAGTGGGTGGAGCTGTTCGACGACGCGCACGAGCTGGAGGCGCGCCCCGGCCAGTTCCTGCAGGTGAAGGCCCGCAACGACGCCACCCGCACCCTGGTGCTGAACGCCCCCGCCGCCCTGGGCGGCGGCGACGGGATCGACATGGCGCGCAACCCGCGCGTCCGCCGCTGGGACGGAGTGGGCGCGGTGCGCGGCGACAGCGACTACCCGGCCGAGGCGTACACCGCGCTGGAAGACGGCGTGGAGGTGCGCTTCGATGCGGGCACTTATGCCACCGGCGAGTGGTGGCTGATCCCCGCGCGCACCGCCACCGCCGAGGCGCAGTCGGGCGGGGTGGAGTGGCCGCTGGACGCCGACGAGGTGCCGCTGGCGCGCCGGCCGGAAGGGATCCAGCACCACTACTGCCGTCTCGCCGTGGCCACGCTGGCCGGCGGCGCGGTCACCGCGCTCGAGGACTGCCGCTGCTTCTTCGCGCCGCTGACCCGGGTCAACGCCCTCTCCTACGTGAGCGGGGCGGGGCAGGAGGCGATGCCCGATCCCGTGGCGACGGGTGAGAAGGTGCCGCTGGGGCAGCCGCTGGTGGTGGGCGTCCCCAACGGCCACTGCGAGCCGGGGGAGGAGACCGTCCGCTTCACCGTGCGCGACGGGGCGGGCGACCTTTCGGCCAACGGCACCGCGTGGGGCGGGCAGACCACGCTCGACCTGCCGATCGGGGCCGACGGGCTGGCGCGCTGCTGGTGGCGGCTCTCGGGCGACCACGACGCCGCCGACCCGGCCACGCTGCAGCAGCGGGTGGAGGCGCGCCTCCTCCAGGACGGCGTGCCGGTGCAGCTCCCGATCTTCTTCAACGCCTCGCTGAGCGTGGCGCACCAGGTGTCGTACGACCCCGGCGCCTGCGGCGGGATGGCCGGGCGCAACACGGTGCAGAAGGCGATCGACCGGCTGGCCGGCTTCGTCCGCATCCACGCCGCGGGCGGGCAGGCGCAGGAGGTGATGCCCGGCGAGTCGCTCGACCGCACGCTGTCGGTGCGGCTGGCCAGCGACTGCGGCCCGGTGCAGGCCGCCGCCGCCGTGCGCTTCGAGGTGACGAAGGGGACGGCGGCGGGGCGGGTGGACGGCTCCGTGACGGTGGTGGTGGACACCGACGCCGACGGGCTGGCCGAGGTGACCTGGACGCTGGACCCGGGCGAGCACTTCCAGGAGGTGCGGGCCACCGCGCTCCCCGCGGCGGGGGTGCTGGCCGAGCCCGAGACCGTCTTCTTCACCGCCACCCTCAGCACCGCCGACCGCGTGGCGTACGACCCCGGCGCGTGCGCGACGCTCTCGGGCGACACCACGGTGCAGGCGGCGATCGACCGGCTGGCCGGGCTGCTGCGGATGAGCGCCGCCGGCCCCACCTCGCGCGTCCTCCTCCCCGGCGAGGCGTGGACGGGGCTCGCGGTGCGCGTGGCCGGCGACTGCGGCGCCTTCGACTCGGCGCAGCCGCTGGTGCGCTTCGAGGCCGGGGCGGGGAACGGCACCTTCTCCAACGGCCAGGCGGCGATGGAGGTGCCCACCGGCGCGCAGGGGATCGCCACGGTGGACTGGACGCCCGACCCCGCCGCTCCGCGGCAGTCGGTGCGCGCGAGCTTCGTGGCCGCCCCCGAGCGCCGCACCGGCGCGCCCGCCGAGGTGGTCTTCGACGCCTGGCTGGCGGACGCGCCGAACGTGGCCTACACGCCGGGCGAGGGGTGCGGCGAGCTGGCGGCCGCGGGGGCCGACACGGTGAAGAAGGCGATCGACTACCTGTGCAGCCACGTGGGCGTGTGCTGCGAGGTGACGCTCGCCCCCAACGACCCCGATCTCGCCGGAAAGATCGCGGCGTACGCCCAGTTCACCGACGACCTGGACATCTGCTTCCGCCCCGGCAAGTACGTGTTGACCGAGCCGGTGGTGATCACCGGCAAGCGCAGCGTGCGCGTGAGCGGGCGCGGCGTGGGCACCCACGTCGTGTGCCCCGCCGAGAGCGTGTTCATCTTCGAGGACTGCCACACCGTGGCGGTGCGCGACCTGGAGGTGACCGCCGGCGCCGAGACGCCGCCCGCCGGCGAGCACCTGAACGGCGCCCTCACCTTCCGGGTGTGCCGCGACGTGTCGGTGGAGGGGTGCCGGCTGACCTGCGCCCCCGGGCTGCGCCGCTCGGCGAGCTGCGTGAGCGTTTCCTTCGGCGAGCTCATCGCTTTCGGGACGCCGCCGTCACGCGTCACCATCCGCGGCTGCGAGGCGCGGGTCGGGCACCGCCAGGTGGGGTTCGTGCTGCTGAACTCCGACCGCGCGGTGGTGGAGGACAACGTGCTCCGCCTGGACGGCATCGCGCCGCAGCCGGTGATCGACCTGGTGACGGCCGACCCGGTGTTCATGGAGCTGCTGGACGAGTTCCTGAAGACGCCCGACGGCTTTCTCACCACCCAGTTCCCCCTCTCCGAGCAGGAACGGATCTGGTCGATGCAGCCCGAGGTGGGGCTGGGCTACCGGCCGCGCGGCATCGTCACCAAGGACACCCCGGGGATCATCGGGACGGTGGAGGCGGTGGCCTCGGAGGCGATCCTGGTGGCCGGGCTGAACGCGGGCGAGATCCGCGTGCGCGGCAACACCATCACCGGCTTCCGGCGCGGCGTGCACGTGGGGTTCAGCCAGCGCGGCCGCGGCGGGCCCACCATGGCGGCCGTCGTGACCGTCGCCGAGAACAACATCCTGCTCAAGCAGCCGTTCCGGCGCAGCGGCCCCGGGCACGGGGTGTACGTGGGCGACTCGCTCAGCCTGCGCATCACCGGCAACCGGATCTCGTCGTGGACGCTGCTCAACGACTACGCCGCCGACGGCGTGCGCGTGCACGGCCACGTGGGCGGCCAGATGCTGGTGAACGAGAACCACGTGGTGGACTGCTACGTGGGGATGCACATCCACCCCCTCAACTGGAAGCACCACCGGGGGATGTGGCGCGTCGCCCACAACGTGGTCCAGGGGTCCGAGCTCGCCTTCGACATCCGCAACGAGGCCCAGGGCCTGGTGCTGCTCGACGGGAACTTCCCCAGCGGCCAGGTGGCTTGACGAGGCCGGCTGTTGCGAGTAATTTACTGGCGGGTAGAAAAACTGTGGTGGCGGGAACTAGTAGGCTCTCCTGAGGTTCGATTCCTCCTCTACCTGGGAGAGACGGCCGCAAGCCGCATCTCTCTCGCCCCGCGAACCATCACGGTTCGCGGGGCAGGCTTTTTCATGGACTTTTTTCGCGGTTTTACCGGCGTCGATCGGGGCCTGGGCGGCGGTGGCAGGACGGGCA
>DASQLJ010000136.1:0-2627 GCA_035630095.1 Longimicrobium sp. | reverse complement strand
CGGCCGAGATGTACCACGGGCTGGCCGCCGAGCGCGGGGTCGTGCTGGCCGTGGACGCCCGGGCCGACATCCCCGACGTGCTCGCCGACCGCGCGCGGCTGCTGCAGGTGCTCGGCAACCTGCTGGGCAACGCGGTCAAGTTCACCCCCGACGGCGGCACCGTCACCGTGGGCGCCGCCCCCTCGGGCGACGGCGTGGGGTTCTGGGTGGCCGACACCGGCCCGGGGATCGACCCCGCGCACCTGCCGCGGCTCTTCGACCGCTTCTGGCAGGCCAAGCGCGGCGACCGCGCCGGGCTGGGGCTGGGCCTCGCCATCGCCAAGGGGATCGTGGACGCGCACGGCGGCCGCATCTGGGCCGAGAGCATCCCCGGCCAGGGGAGCACCTTCTACTTCACCCTCCCGCTGGTCGCGGCGGCGTCGTGAAGGGATACGCGGGCGGCGCCCGTGCGGAATGAGGATTGTCTCGTTCGATACGATGCGTGCGGGACGCGGAGACGGACGTCGCATGCGAAGGGTCCTTGCGCGCGGCTCGCGCGTTACGGAACAAAGTGAACAGCGTTACCACCCTCACCGGGCAGTGCACCGATGGCTGACTTCAGAAGTCTCACCGATTTCCTGGATCACCTGGACGCGAACGGGTCGCCAAACGGCGGCGCGCACGCTCCCACGCCGCAGCACGACCTGCTCGAGCGCACCATCGAGGAGCTGCGCGTGGCGGTGGAGGAGCTGCGCGTGACGCAGGAGGAGCTCGCCTCGGAGGAGGTGGAGACGGAGACCGTGCGCCGGCGCGAGCTGGAGGAGAGCTGGCGCTTCCACGACGTGGTGACGGCGGCGCCGTTCCCGGTGGCGCTCACCGACGCGTTCGGCGCCGTCCTCTACGCCAACGTGGGCGCGGCGGCGCTGCTGGGCGTGCCGGTGCAGGAGATCCCCGGCAAGCCGCTGGCGGTGTACGTGGCCGAGGAGTCGCGCCGCGGCTTCCGCCGCATGCTGAACGAGATGGCGCGCGACGCCCGCGCCCGCACCGTGGAGATCACCCTGCAGCCCCGCGGGCGGCTGCCGCTGGAGGTGGAGGCGCGGGTGTGGCCGGTGCCGCAGGGCGGGGGGATGACCTACGGCTGGTGGCTGACGGACGTGACCGCGCGGCGGGCCGCCGATGCGGCGCGCACCGAGCAGCAGGGGGTCGCGCGGATGATGATCGACTCGCTCCCGGTGGCCGTGGCGGCCATGGACCTGGACGGCTCGGTGCTGGCGTGGAACCGCGCCGCGAGCGAGCTGCTGGGGTGGAGCGAGGAAGATCTGGCCGGGCGCCCCAACCCCGCCGTGGTGGACGAGGGCGTGCTGGACGCGGCCCGCGCGTCGGGCGAGCCGGTGCGCGCCACCGCGCAGGCCGAGACGCGCGACGGCGGGAGCCTGCCGGTGGAGCTCACCCTGGCGCCGATGGTGGACGCGGCCGGCAAGGTGCGCGGCAGCGTGTCGCTGATCCGCCCCGCCGACACGCAGGCCGAGGGCCGCGGGTGGACCGAGGCCGAGATGCGCCGCGTGCTGCTGTCGAGCGCCACCGCCGGCTCGCTGGCCGACCGCCTGCGCGCGGGGATCGCCGCCGGGCTGCACGCCGGCTACCTGCGCCCGGGCGACCGCCTCCCCAGCATCCGCGACGCCGCGCAGGAGACCTCGATCGACCACCGCGTGGTGTCGGCGGCGTACCGGCGGCTGGCCACGGCGGGGCTGGTGGAGGTGCGCTACCGCCGCGGCGTGCGGGTGGCCGCGCTCCCGCACGAGGAGGAGGAGACGCAGCTCAACGAGACCGCCGACTGGCTGGCCGGCGTGGTGGACCAGGCCGCGGCGCTGCAGGTGCGCGTCCCCGGCCTTCCCGACCTGATGCGGCGCTGGACGCAGGCGGTGCCGATCCGCTGCGTGTGCGTGGAGGGTACGGCCGACGGGCGCGCGGCGCTCTGCCACGAGCTCAGCAGCCAGTGGGGGATGGAGTCGGTGCCGGTGGACCCCGCCGCCGGCGCCGAGGCGCGCCGCGAGCTGGCGCACGCGCTGCGCGACGCCGACCTGGTGGTGACCACGCACTACCACGTGCACGACCTGGCGGCCGCCTGCGCGGCGCTGCGCAAGCCGCTGGTGCTGGCGCGGCTCTCGCCCGAGGTGGTGCAGGCGGTGGAGGAGTGGGTGCAGCGCGGCCCGCTCACCGCCGTGGTGGCCGACCCGGCCTACGGCGAGCGGCTGCGGGCGCTGGCCGGCGGCGCCGAGATCCGCGTGGTGGACGCCGCCGACCGCGCCGCCGTGGACGCGCTCGACGCCGACACCCCGGTGCTGCTCACCCTGGCCGCCCAGCAGCAGGTGTCGCGCAGGCTGCGGCTGCTGGTGCCGCCGGCGCACTTCCTCTCGCCGGTGTCGCCGCGCACGGTGGCCCGCCTGCTGGTGCGCGCCAACGTGTCGCCCCGCCGCCCGCCGGACGAGTAGGCGCGTCGTCCCGGGGGAGACCAGAGCGGCCCGGCCATCCCACCGAGGACGGCCGGGCCGTTTTCGTGTCATCCCCCGCAGCCGCATGCCGTGAGAATCACGGTGTTCATTTCACACGGAGACACGGAGACACGGAGACCTGCTTTTGAACCTTCG
>DASQLJ010000135.1:0-5981 GCA_035630095.1 Longimicrobium sp. | reverse complement strand
TTAGGGATCGTCACAAAATAAACATTCCGTTTACCTTCACCTGCATGTATATTGTCATGCATGGAAGAACAGAGCGGGATTCGACGCCGGCACGAGATCCTCCAGCCCTTGCTGGATGAGCGGAGCCGAAGGCTGGTGCTCGCCGCCGAAGCCGCTGCCCTGGGTCGCGGCGGCATTACTGCGGTCGCGCGTGCAACCGGCGCCTCACGACCCATGATCGCTCGCGGAATCTCGGAGATCGAGGCGACGGAGCTGCCGCTGCCGAAGGGGCGGATCCGACGTAGTGGAGGCGGCCGAAAACGCACCGTGGAGCAGGATCCCTCACTGCTCAGCGATCTTGAGGGTCTTATTGATCCGATGAGTCGCGGGGAGCCGGACTCGGCGTTGCGTTGGACGATCAAGAGCGTACGCAGGCTCTCCGACGAGTTGGTGAAGATGGGGCATCGGACGAGCCACCGCATGGTGGCGGAACTGCTGCACGAACTCGGCTACAGCCTGCAGGCGAACCGCAAGGTCCGCGAGGGGGATTCCCACCCCGACCGCAACGCGCAATTCGAATACATCCACGCGAAGGTCGAGGCGTTTCAGGCAGCGCGCGACCCTGTAGTTTCCGTGGACACCAAGAAGAAGGAACTGGTCGGCGACTTCAAGAACGTCGGCCGGGAACTGCGTCCCAAGGGTGATCCGGAGAGCGTGCGCACGCACGACTTCCCTTTGCCGGACCTGGGAAAAGCGACCCCCTACGGTGTCTACGACCTGAACGACAATAGTGCGTGGGTGAGTGTCGGCGTTGACCACGACACGGGCCAGTTCGCGGTCGAGACGCTGCGGCGCTGGTGGTACGCGATGGGGCAGCCGGCCTATCCAGAGGCCAGGCGGCTCCTGATCACGGCGGACTGTGGCGGCAGCAACGGCTCCCGCCTGCGGCTGTGGAAGTGGGAGTTGCAGCGCCTGGCGGACGAAACCGGCCTGGAGATCTCGCTGGCGCACTTTCCACCAGGCACGAGCAAGTGGAACAAGATCGAGCATCGCCTCTTCTCGTTCATCACCCAGAACTGGCGGGGCAAGCCGCTGATCAGCCACGAAGTCATCGTAAACCTGATCGCCGCTACCACGACTCGCACCGGTCTGCGCGTGCAGAGCGCGCTGGACCTCAACAGCTATGAGAGCGGCATCAGGATTTCCAAGCAGCAGATGGAAGAGCTGAACATCCGCCGTGACGAGTTCCACGGCGAATGGAACTACACCATTCTCCCCGCCGCACTGACGTAGTCTGGCCCTTTAATTTCGTGACAGGCCCTTAGCTGGGGCTCGACGGGCCGACTAAGAACAGCCAGGCCGCATAACGAAACAAGGGTCAGGGGTGCGAGGCCGGCGCACTACCGACCTCGCCCGCCGGTCCTATGGCGCGGTACCGGCCGAGGCGAGGATCGCCTCGATCTGTGCGAAGTGGTTGAGGTCGTGGCCGGCGTAGTAGGTGGCGATGTCGCGGATCGACTCGACCCCCCGCTCGGCGTGCACCCCGGCGCGCTCCCACTCGGCCGGCGAGAGCTGGTGCCAGAGCGCGAGGTTCGCCTGCCGCAGCGCCCGGAACAGCGCGAGCGCCCGCCACGGGTCCGTGGCCGCATACCGCCCGGTCTCGGCCCAGCGGTCCTGGTCGAACGCCTGGATCGCCGTTCCGGGGGCGGCGAGAATCAGCCGGATACGGTAGGCGCCCATGAGCTCGTCGTCGGCGAGATGGGCGACGACCTCCTGAATGGACCACTTCCCCGGCGCCGGGCGGTGGGCGCAGAGCGCTGGCGGTACGGCCGCGAGCAGCGCGGCGAGCGTGCCGGGAGCGGCCGTGAGGAGCGGGAGCGGCTCGCGGCCGGCCACGTGGCGGAGGATGCGGGCCTTGTACTGCGCTTGCGTCTCGGGCATGGCCTCGCGTTCAGGTCGACGCAGGCGGCCACGGGCCGCCCGTCCTCACGATGGCGTCCGGCGCCGGCTAACGCCCCAAGGGTCAGGGGTGCGGGGCTGGCGGGCAAGCCCGTCGTCGGCGAAAACATGGACGGCTCCGCATCCCCCGCAGCCGATCGGTAGGCCACATTTGCGCCTGAGTCAAGTGCCTCGCGCGTTTGCTCGCAGAAAGGACTGCGAACTCGACGGCAGAGGTCGGGCTCATGGTTCTTTCGACGGGAGTACGCCTTTTGGCATGCCGAGCCGCGGAATTACGAACACACCTGGATGCCGTTGACCGTCTTGCATTGTTTCGGACGCTCCGTCGGAGTGCTTGGGCCGTTGTTCCAGCAGCCCTTACTGTCGCAACCATGTACGGTCGGCGGCCCCACAGCGGCGCCGCCCTTATCGGGGTCGGGCTCCGGGTTTTTCGGGGGCGCGGATTTCTTTGCGGTGTCATTGGCGTGACCGGCCAGGATTGCTGTATTAGAGTCCCGGGAGGATTGGCGCTGTGACTCACAAGACGACAAGCCCATCGTCAGTGAAACAATGAGTATGAATCCGGCGATCCTCTTTGGCATAGTCATGTGCAAGGCTCCGAAGGAGATGGTTGAATGCCTTGTCCCGCAGCGGCTCGCACCAGACCACCGCATCTGCGTCCGCGGGAGCGCGTCGATTGCATGGCGCGGCTGTGGCTTGCCTATGGCGCGTGTGCCTCGGCCGCGGGCCACCGCGCACGGAAGCCTGTCGCCACACGGCGTGCGCCGCGCCGGGGCCTGTTTCGGGGGCGCCTAACTGGTTGTTCAGTGGTTCAGTGGACGGATTCCGGCCAACGCGCAGGGCTGGAGTACATAGCCGAATCCGGTCCAATTCAGATAATATTCCGCCACCTGATCGTCAAGCGCCGTAAATCTCACGCACGCAATTGGATGCGTACCGCGCTCCTGCGGCATTTCGAGGATATGTACGCGCGGTGGCGGGATAGCGCTCATGCTCGTGCGTTATCTGGAACCAACGTGCGTCGGAACTCCGCCGAAGCTCCAAGACCAGTCCGGACAGGCCGCGCCGAAGCACTTCGCGCAGGGACACGGCCCGGCTCCTCACGTCGAGGCGCGGGGCCGAGTCGAGTCACCCCCGGACTTTCACCGCGTCCCGAAGGTCATCTACAGATGCTGTACCTCCGCGCCATCCATTGACATAAGCCCTGTCGCGCGCGAACATTCACGGACCGCCGACAACATCTCCTGACACGCCCTTCCTCTACGCAACACCCGGAGGTCCGCTTGCGCTCCTGGCATATTCGTTCGCTTTCGCTTGCATCCGCGCTGGTCGCCGTGTTCGCGAGCACCGCCGGCCTGCGCGCGCAGCAGCCCACGCCAGCCACCATGCGCCCCGCCGGCGCGCCGGCCGAGGTGGTCGAGCGCTTCCTGCAGCTCGCCGCGACCAAGGCCTACGGGCAGATGGGCGGCGTGTTCGGCACGCGCGAGGGGGCCATCAACACCCGCGAGACGCAGTCGCGGGTGGAGCGGCGGATGTTCGCCATCGCCTCGATCCTGCAGAACGAGCGCTTCGTGATCCGCGAGCAGAACGCCATCCCGGGCCGCCCCGAGGGCGACGCGGTGCAGCTCACCGTGCAGGTCACGCAGAACGGCGAGCGCAAGGACGTGCCCTTCGTCACCGTGCGCACGCCGCAGGGCGCGTGGCTGGTGGAGCAGATCGACCTCGAGCGCCTGACCAAGTGGGACTGACGCGCGGCGGTCGAGCGCGGTGATGACGATCGGGCGCGGCCTCGCGATGAGGCCGCGCCCGATCTGGTTTCGACGGCCCCTCATCCCCCGGCCCCTTCTCCCGAACTGCATGGAGAAGGGGTGAACTGCGTTGCGGATGCGCCGACGCGTTTCGGATGGGCGTGAGTCGCGATGTGTTATCACACGGCATGTCGCCGGGGAAGAGTTACGCCTCACCGTGGAGTCTCCCCCCTTCTCCTGCAGTTCGGGAGAAGGGGGGTCCGGGGGGGGATGAGGGGCCCGTAACCTCAATGCATCCAATCTATTGTGAGGCAGAGAGGGCGCATGGAGCAGGCTGCTGATCGCTCGACTCAGTGTCCGTCCGAGGCCTGGAGGAGCTCGGTGAGGACGCCGCCGGTGGACTTGGGGTGGAGGAAGGCGACGAGGTGGCCGGAGGCGCCGGGGCGGGGGTGTTCGTCGATGAGCCGGGCGCCCTCGGCGCGGTAGCGGTCGAGCTCGGCCTGCACGTCGGGAACGCGGTAGCACAGATGGTGCATGCCCGGCCCGCGCTTGGCGAGGAACTTCGCCACGGCCGAGTCGTCGCGCGTGGGGGCGAGCAGCTCGAGGCGACCGTCGCCGCGGCCCAGGAATACGACCTCCACGCCCTGGCTTTCGACGCGTTCGCGGGCGTACCCCTTGTCGCCCGTGATAGATTCGAAGAGAGGGAGCGACTCGTCGAGCGAGTGCACGGCGATCCCCACGTGGTCCAGTGCGTGCGCGGGCATGCGAGTCCTGATTGGCGTAGCTGGTCCATGGTTCGATAGACTTACAGGGAAGCCGGGAAGCTAGCCCGCTGTGGGCGGCGCGGCTACCACAGACAGGAAGGGTTATCGCAATGGCGGACAACGCGAACGTGGTCACGGTCACCGACCAGAACTTCACCGAGGTGACGGGCGGGGCCGGGCTGAGCATGGTGGATTTCTGGGCGGTGTGGTGCGGGCCCTGCCGGCTGGTCGCCCCCATCGTGGAGCAGATCGCCGAGCAGTACCAGGGCCAGGTGACGGTGGGCAAGCTGGACGTGGACGCCAACCAGCGCACGGCCTCGCAGTTCAACGTGCGCTCCATCCCCACCATCCTGTTCTTCAAGGAGGGCAAGCTGGTGGACCAGGTGGTGGGTGCCGTGCCCAGGGCCGCCCTCGAGAGCAAGCTGAAGCAGCACCTGAACGGCGCCGCCGCGTAAGTCTCGCGGCACCAGCGTGTTCACGACGACGAAGGGCCTCCCGGCGACGGGAGGCCCTTCGCCCGTTCCGTCGAAAATCCTCGTCCTCCCGCACGGGAGCCGGCCCTCCAGCCTCGCGCAGTTTGCGAGGCTTCCCATTGTTCTAGCCGCGGCTTAAGCCGCCCCCTCCGCACCGATCCCGCCCACCTCTCCGCACGATCCCGGCGAATCGCACCGGGATTCCTTTCCAGCACCCACCACCGCCCCTCGCCGCATTTTGCCGCATGCGTTGCCGATTGCGCCGCACCGAGCCCGTGTCCTGCGGAAAAGTCGTTGCCGTGTAAACACTTGCGTACGGGCACGCTTCGTGTACGCTTAGGCTCGGTTTACGTCTGACCGCACCCGCTTCCGGGCACCGCCGCGGAATGATCTACCAGTTCCCGCACGACGCCGCGTACCTCCCGCGGACCAAGCTCAGCTACGTCAACCTTCCCGGGATCCTCAGCGACGGAAAGCGCGACCGCGCGGGCCGGGTCTCCGGCTACGTCTCGATCCAGCTCGGCGAGCGCTGCTACCTGGTGTTCCTGCGCAGCGGCGAGCCGTTCAACGCCGCGCGCATCCAGCCCGGCTCCCGCGCCGCGGTGGCGCTCAGCGAGGTGATCCGCGTCGTCGGCACCGAGAGCGAGCGCGGCGAGGGCGGGCAGATCGGCTACTTCGGCGCCTCGGAAGGCCAGCTCCAGGCGATGCTGGCCACGCTGCTGAACCCGCCCGCCGTCTTCGACCCGCCGATCGACACCGGGCGGCCGGACCGGCTCTTCCCGCACCTGCGCGACCGGCACTTCAGCGGCGTGCTGGAGTTGGCGCACGACGGGCGCTGCCACTACCTGGGGTTCGAGGACGGCGCCTACCGCGCCGGCTGGTTCACCGACCGCGACGCGTCGGTGGCGGTGGGCGATTTCGTGCGCGACGTGTTCGGCCGCGCGGGGGCCGAGCTGCGCGCCACGCCGTACATGGCGTTCGCCGAGATGCCGGTGCAGGCCGGGCCGGGCTTCGTGGACCTGTACCGCCGCATCGTGGGCGGCGTGCTGCGCGAGGTG
>DASQLJ010000134.1:0-5039 GCA_035630095.1 Longimicrobium sp. | reverse complement strand
CGGCGTGCGCGGCGCCACGTAGCGCTCCTCCGCCGGTGCGAAGTCCGGCGCCGGCAGCGCCTTGCGGTCCAGCTTCCCGTTCGGCGTGAGCGGGAGCGCGTCCAGGAAGACGAACGCGGACGGGACCATGTACTCCGGCAGGCTCCGCCGCAGGTGCGCGCGCAGCGCCTCCGTCTCCACGTCGCCCACCACGTACGCCACCAGCCGCTTCTCGCCCGCGTCCTCGCGCGCCAGGACCGCGCACTCGCGCACGCCCTCGTGCTCCCGCAGCGCCGCCTCGATCTCGCCCAGCTCGATGCGGAAGCCGCGGATCTTCACCTGGAAGTCGGTGCGGCCCAGGAACTCGATCGTCCCGTCCGGGAGCCACCGCCCCAGGTCGCCCGTCCGGTACAGGCGCGCCCCGGGCTCGCGGGCGAAGGGGTCCGGCACGAACCGCCCGGCGGTCAGCCCCGGACGGTCGAGGTAGCCGCGCGCCACCTGGGCGCCGCCGATGTACAGCTCGCCCGCCACCCCCACCGGCACCGGCTCGCCCCCCGCGTCCAGGAGGTAGACGCGCGTGTTCGCCACCGGCCGCCCGATGGAGCGCCAGGTGGCGGGATCGTCGGCGACCTCGCCGAGCGTCGCGTTGACCGTCGTCTCGGTGGGGCCGTACGTGTTGAGGAGCCGCGGCCGGTATCCGTCGCGCCCGAACCACGCCCGCAGCGCGGCGGGCTCCACCGCCTCGCCGCCGATGGCCAGCAGGCGCACGCACTCCGGGATGGCCGCCGAGGGCTCGTCCAGCAGGAGCTGCCAGAAGCGGGTCGGGAGATCGGCCACGCTCACCCGGAGCTCCGCGCACCGGCTCCAGAAGGCGTGCGCGCTCTCCAGCCACGCCTCGGTGCGCAGCACCAGCGCCGCCCCGGTGAGGAGCGCGCCGAAGATCTCCTCCACCGCGGCGTCGAAGGCGACGGAGGCGAACTGCAGCGAGCGATCGTCCGGCCGGAGGCCGAAGCCCGCCTGGACGGCGGCGATCTGCCGCCCGACGGCGCGGTGGGTGACCATCACCCCCTTGGGCCGCCCGGTGGAGCCCGAGGTGTAGATCACGTACGCCAGGTGCTCCGGGAGGAGCGCCCCGCGTCCGGGGTTCGTCTCCGGCCCGGCCGCCCAGACCGGCGAGCCGGCGTCCAGCTCGAGCACCGGCACCCCCGCGCCCGCGAAGCGCGCCGCGAGCGAGCCGTGCGCCAGCACCGCCACCGGCGCGCTGTCCTCCAGCAGCCAGCGCAGCCGCTCCTCGGGGTACGCCGGGTCGAGCGGGACGTAGCTCCCGCCCGCCTTGAGCACGGCGAGGAGCCCAGCCACCATCTCCGGGGTGCGCTCGGCGCAGATCGCCACGCGCGCGTCCGGGCCCACGCCCAGGGCGCGGAGCCGGTGCGCCAGCCGGTTGGCGCGGGCGTTCAGCTGCGCGTACGTGAGCTCCCCGCCCTCGAAGACCACGGCGATCGCGTCGGGCGTCTCCTCCGCCCGCCGCTCGAAGAGCTCGTGCACGCACCCGCCGTCCGGGCAGGGGAGCTCCGTCGCGTTCCACCCCTCGACGACCCGCGCGCGCTCCGCGGGGGACATCAGCGCCAGCCGGGCCACGCTCCGGCGCTCGTCCGCCACCATCTCCGCGAGCACCCGGCGCAGGTACGCGAGGTGGCGCTCGACCGTCTCCGGCTCGAAGAGCGCCGTCGCGTACTCCATGCTGCCGGAGATCCGCCCGCCCCGCTCGGAGAGGGTGAGCGCCAGGTCGAAGGGCGACGCCACCGTCTCCGCGTCCTCCGGCTGCGCGGCCGATTCGGGCCGCGGCGCCGATCCCGGCGCCCCTCCCACGGAGGACAGCGCCAGCCCGGAAAGCTCCAGCCCGCCCCTGGGCGCGTTCAGCCAGTTGAACATCACCTGGAAGAGCGGCGGGTGCGCCAGGGTGCGCACCGGCTGCACCAGCTCCACCACCTGCTCGAAGGGGATGTCCTGGTTCTGCTGCACCTCCAGCGCCCGCTCCCTGACCCGCCCCAGCAGCTCCGTCACTCTCGGGGCGCCCGAGAGATCCACGCGCAGGACGAGGGTGTTCACGAAGAAGCCGATCAGCCCTTCGATCTCCCGGCGCCCGCGGCCCGCCGTGGGTGTGCCGACGACCACGTCGTCCTGGCCCGAGAGCCGGCTCAGCACCACCGCCCACCCGGCCAGGAGCGTCATGTACAGCGTGGCCCCATGCCGCTGGCCCAGTGCCTTCAGCCCCGCCGTCAGCTCCGCATCCAGCTCGATCCAGATGTCGCGGCCGGAGAAGTCCTGCCGCGCCGGCCGCGCACGGTCGGTGGGCAGCTCCAGCAGCTCCGGCGCGCCGGCCAGCGTCTCCTTCCAGTACTCCGCCTGCGCCTTCAGCACCTCGCCGTTCACCCAGCGCCGCTGCCACACCGCGTAGTCCGCGTACTGGATCGGCAGCGCGGGAAGCGGATCCGGCTCGCCGGCGCGGAAGGCGGCGTAGAGAGCGCTCAGCTCACGGGTGAACACCCCCATGCTCCACCCGTCGGAGACGATGTGGTGCATGGTGATGAGCAGCACCTGGTCGGCGTCGGCCATGCGGATCAGACGCCCGCGGATCAGCGGCCCGCCTGCCAGGTCGAACGGCACGCCCGCCTCCTCGTCCAGCAGCCGGCGAAGCTCCGCGCCGGCCTCCGCGTAGCCGCGGAGGTCGTGCTCGGCGAGCTCGAAGGGGCTCTCCTCCGCCGGCGCGATCCGCTGCACCGGCTCGGCGTCCACCGTGCCGAAGGTGGTGCGCAGCGCCTCGTGCCGGGCGACGACCCGGTCCAGCGCGCGGACCAGCGCGTTCCGGTCCAGCTCGCCTCTCAGCCGCAGGCGGGTCGGGATGTGGTAGACCGCGCCAGGGATCCCGAGCTGATCCAGGAACCAGAGCCGCCACTGCGCGAAGGAGAGCGGCAGCGGTCCGCTCCGGTCCACCGGCTCGATCGGCGACAGCGTCGCCGCGGCCTGCTTGGGCGCGGTGGCCTCGGCCAGCTCGAGGAGCGCCAGGCGCTCGGCGGTCGAAAGGTTCAGCATGTTCGAGGACATCTGCCTGGAAAGCGGTGTACGGGCAAGGTGGCGTTACGCGGTCTGCGCGCCGGGCTCGCGAACGAGCTGCGCGAGCCGCGCAAGGGTTTCGGGGTCGAACCGGGCGAGCCGCAGGTCCAGGATCCGGTCGGCGAGCGCGGAGAGCACGGGCTTCTCGAACACGGCGCCCAGTGCAAGCTCGACCTCCATCGCCTGCCGCACCCGCGAGATCATCTGCACCGCCAGGAGCGAGTGTCCGCCCAGCATGAAGAAGTTGTCCCCGCGCCCCACCCGCTCCACGCCCAGCAGCTCCGCCCAGATCTCGGCGAGCGCCTGTTCCACCTTCCCCACCGGGGCCTCGTGCTCCCGCGCCGCGGGCGCGTCCGGGGCGGGGAGCGCCCCGCGGTCCAGCTTCCCGTTCGGCGTGAGCGGGAGCTGCTCCAGCCGCACGTACGCCGCCGGCACCATGTACGCCGGCAGCGTCTCGCCCAGGTGCGCCCGGAGCGCTTCCGCTCCGGCCGTCTCCCCGCCCACCACGTACGCCACCAGCCGCAGCTCCCCCGGCGTGTCCTCCCGCGCCAGCACCACCGCCTCGCGCACGCTCGCGTGCTCGGCCAGCCGCGCCTCGATCTCGCCCGGCTCGATGCGGTAGCCGCGGATCTTCACCTGGTGGTCGCGCCGCCCCAGGAACTCCAGCTCGCCCGCGGCCAGCCAGCGGGCGCGGTCGCCGGTGCGGTACATCCGGGCGCCGGGCGCCGGGGAGAACGGGTCGGGGACGAACGCCGCCGCCGTCGCCGCCGGGCGCCCCAGGTAGCCGCGCGCCAGCGTCCCGCCGATGCACAGCTCGCCGGGCACTCCCAGCGGGGCCGGGTGCATCCACCCGTCCACCACGTAGGCCGCGCGCCCGGGGAGGGGCCGCCCCACGGGGACGTGCACCGCCCCCTCCGGCAGCGTGGGCGGGACGTCGTACGCCGTGCAGGTGACCACTGTCTCGGTGGGACCGTAGCCGTTCAGCAGCCGGACGCCGGCCGCGGGGCCGGTCGCCCAGCCGCGCGCCGCCGCCGGGCTCATCGCCTCGCCGCCGGCGATCACCAGGCGCACGGTGCGGGCGAGGATCTCCAGCGCGCCGGGGTCCGCCACGAGCTGGTGCCAGTACGCCGTGGGGGGGTTGACGACGCTCATCCCCTGCTCCGCCGCCTGCCGCGCCAGCTCCAGCGGGGTGGGCACCTCGTTCCCCCGCAGCACCACGCAGGCGCCGGCCGAGAGCGGCGCCAGCATCTGCTCCAGCGAGACGTCGAACCCGACCGCCGCGAACTGCATCACCCGGTCGGCCGGGGTGAGCCCGTACACCGCCGCGGCCGCGCGGCAGTGCGCGGCCGCCTGCGCGTGGGCCACGCCCACGCCCTTCGGCGTGCCGGTGGAGCCGGAGGTGTAGATGACGTACGCCAGCGCGGCGGCCGGGACATCGAGCCCGAGGTCGTCGCCGTCCTCCCCGTCCGCCTCCGCCGGGGAGACGATCGTCCCGGCGAAGCCCTCCGGCCCGGGACCGCGCGTCACCAGCACGGCGGCGCCCGCATCGGCCGCCAGCGCGGCGCGGCGGGCGGCGGGGAGCGCCGCGTCGAGCGGAAGGTATGCCCCGCCGGCCTTCAGCACCGCCAGGAGCGCGACCACCAGCTCGGCGGAGCGCTCCAGCATCACGCCCACGCGCGCCTCGGAGCCCACGCCGGCCGCCCGGAGCCGCCGCGCCAGCCGGTTGGCGGCCGCGTTCAGCGCCGCGTAGGTGAGGCGGTCGCGGTCGAAGACCACGGCCTCCGCGTCGGGCGCACGCTCGACCTGCGCCTCGAAGAGCGCGTGCACGCACGCGTCGCCCGGAGCCGCGGCGTCCGTCCGGTTCCACTCCTCCACGACCAGTCGCCGCTCGGTCTCCGGCAGGAGCGGGAGCGCGTCCACGCCCTGCAGGTCGTCGGCCGCGAACG
>DASQLJ010000133.1:0-6885 GCA_035630095.1 Longimicrobium sp. | reverse complement strand
CGTACAGCCACCTCTTCGGCGGGAGCGAGGTGCGCGTGTACGGCTACGGGCCCTCGTTCTACGGCGGGGGCTCGTCGCCGCCCAACTACACCATCCGCGTGCTGGGCTACAACTACGAGCAGGTGCGCAACATCGCCGAGGGGCTGGGCGAGCGGCTGAAGGGGTTCTCGCGCATCCAGGACGTGGACACCAACGCCAGCGGCCAGTGGTTCGAGCGCGACCGCGCCACCGAGGTGGCCGTGCGGCTGGACCGCGCGCGGCTGGCGATGCACGCGATCTCGGCGCGCGACGTGGTGCGGCGCGTGGCGGCGGCGGTGGGGCGCGACTCGCGGCGCGCGTACCTGCGCGTGGGCGACGAGGAGCTGTCGCTGTCGGTGCGGCTGGCCGGGAGCGGCACGCTCGACGTGCAGCAGCTCGAGAACCTGACCATCCCCGCGCCCGGCGGCGAGCCGGTGCGGCTGGGCGACGTGGCCACCGTGGGCGAGCGCGAGGTGCTGTCGCGCATCCTGCGCGAGGACCAGCAGTACCAGCGCACCGTGGCCTACGAGTTCCGCGGCCCCGCCAAGCTGGGCGACAGGGTGCAGGCCACGGTGATCGGCAGCACCAGCCTTCCCGCCGGCTACCAGGTGATCGGCAAGGAGGAGTGGCGCTGGAGCGACGACGAGAAGGGGCAGATCTACGGCGTGCTCGCCTTCTCGCTCGTGCTGGTGTTCATGGTGTGCGCGGGGCTCTTCGAGTCGCTCCGCCAGCCGATGTGCGTGCTGCTGACGGTGCCGATGGCGCTGATCGGGGTGTTCCTGGTCTACTTCTTCGCCAACGCCAGCTTCACCCGCGAGGCGTTCATCGGCGTGATCATGATGGGCGGCGTGGTGGTGAGCAACGCGGTGCTGCTGATCGACCGGATGAACCAGCTTCGCCGCCACGAGGGCATGCCGCTGCACGACGCCATCCTGCAGGGCACGCTGGAGCGCGTGCGGCCGATCCTGATGACCAGCGCGGTCACCATCGTGGGCCTCCTCCCGCTGGTGCTGTTCAGCGAGGCGGCCGACGCGAACATCTGGAACGCGCTGGGCTACTCGCTGCTCGGCGGCCTGGCGAGCTCCACCGTGCTGGTGCTGACGGTGACGCCCGCGCTGTACCTTCTCTTCGAGCGCGGCCCCGAGCGCCGGCGGATGGCGAAGCTCGCCGCCGCGGGGGCGCTGCCGGTCCCCGCGACGCGGCCGATCGATCCGCTTCCGGCGTAAATCGGCCCTCACCCTGCCGCTTCGCGGCGGTCCCTCTCCCGAACTGCAGGAGAGGGACCGGGGGCGCTTCGCGCCGGCTCCTTCATCTCATCCAGCGGTTCTCGACGAGGGCGATCGACGACAGAAAAGCGGACCGGGGGAGATGATTCCCGCCGGTCCGCTTCCGTTGTCATCATCGAGAGTCGATCACATCCCCATCATCTCGTGCTGCATGGCGGCGGCCATGATGCGCTGCATGCGGGCCTGCTGCTCGGCGGTGAGGATGCGGCTGGCGGCGGCCTCGTAGGCGCGCCAGGCCTGCGCGGCGGCGGCGTTGGCGGTCCGCGCGTCGCGACGCTGGGCGAGGGCGGCGCGGAGCTGCGCGGCGTGCTGCTCGCAGGCGGCGGCCAGGCGGCCCTCTTGCGCGCGGCCCGCGCGGGCGATGCGGCCGGTGCGCTCGGCTTCCTGGGCGCAGGCGTTGGGGGCGAGCAGCGCGATCCCCTCCGCGGCGTCGTCGCGGGCGCCGGCGGCCCACGCGGCGGGGAGGCCGGCGCGCAGGTAGGGGAGCGCGCGGTGCTCCTGCGCGAACATCCCATCGGGGTTGTCGAGCCACACCCAGCCGTGGACCATGGTCAGCAGCGTGCGCCCGTCCGGCCCCAGCTTCCCTTGGCGGATGCGACGCTGGACGATCCGGTGCAGCAGCGGCCGGTCGGACACGGCGGCGTCGGCCAGGTGCGCGATGTCGTGCGTATGCCAGGCGTCCGCGTCGCCCGCGAAGCCGGCGGGGACGGGGTCGCCCGGGCGGCGATAGACGGTGTAGGCCACCCCCGCCAGCACCTTCCGCCCGCCGATGGTGGCGTACTGCAGCGTGGAGGGGCGC
This sequence comes from Longimicrobium sp., assembly GCA_035630095.1. GTDB lineage: Bacteria > Gemmatimonadota > Gemmatimonadetes > Longimicrobiales > Longimicrobiaceae > Longimicrobium. The sequence continues at coordinate 4,782 of DASQLJ010000133.1, read as the reverse complement.
GCCAGGTCCAACGGCCGGCCGACCAGGTCCTGCCGGTACCAGTGCTCGCCCATCAGCGGCGACTCGCGGCCGAAGAGGCGGTAGCCGTCGGCCACGGCGTTGGCGTGGTCGCGGTAGCGCTCGGTGGCCGCGCGCACCGCGGCGACCTGCCGCGCCAGCACCGCCGCGTCGTCCGCGGAGATTGCCGCGGCCGAATGCGCGGCGTGCGCGGCGGCCGTGTGCGCGTGGCCATGCGCCTGCGCGGCGGCGTCCGCCGGGAAAGCGGCCGCCGCGGTGAGGGCGACGGCGGCAAAGACGATCGGGTGGATGCGGATCATGCGGACCTGCCTCGGGCTGCGTTGCGTCGCGATCTGACACTGCACCAGGGAGATACACCCGAGCCCAGCAGGAAGTTTGGAGACCGGCGTCAGCGCGATCGACGCGACGCCGGGGTCGAGGGATTGCACGGACGCGTGAGGGATGCGCGCCCGGAGGGCCGGGAACGCGGCGGCCCGTCTCGCTGTTATCTCAGTGGAGACGAGGCTGGCGGGCCGTCGTGGGCCCGGCTGCGTTGGGCACGGTTGTATCGTGCCCTACGCAGCGCGCAGCCCGGCCCGGAGCGCAGCGGAGGGACACGCCCGCATCCCGAGCCGTTGTCGTGGATCCGGAAGCCGTGAACAACGGGTTTCACACGGAGTCAGCGGAGTCAACGGAGTCAGCGGAGTTAGCGGCGTCGGCATCTCGCCGCCTCGCCGACTCCGCCGACCCGACGGGCTCAGCTTCCGACGAGCGAGATCACCCCACGCGGCCGAAGAACGCCTTCAGGTACGCGGTCTCGGGGATCGCCGGGTGCACCGGGTGGTCCGGGCCCTGGTGCCCCTGCTCCAGGATCTGCAGCAGCCGCCCGCGGTGGCGCGTGGCGCGCAGCATGGCGTCCTGCAGCGCCTCGCGCGGCATGTGGTAGCTGCAGCTCGCCGACACCAGCAGCCCGTCCTGCCGCAGCACCTCCAGCGCGAGCTGGTTGATGCGCCGGTACGCCTCCTCGCCCGCCTTCTGGTCCTTCCTCCGCTTGATGAACGCGGGCGGGTCCAGCACCACCACGTCGAACTTCTCGCCGTCCGCCGCCAGCTCGCGCAACGCGTCGAAGGCGTCGCCGCGGCGCACGGCCACCTTGCCCTCCACGCCGTTCAGCGCGGCGTTGCGGCCCACGTGCTCCAGCGCTTCGGCGGACGCGTCCACGCACACCACCTGCTCGGCGCCGGCGGCGGCGGCCTGCACGCCCCATCCACCCACGTAGCTGAACACGTCCAGCACGCGCCGGCCGCGGGCGTACGCCATCAGCCGCGCGCGGTTCATCCGGTGGTCGTAGAACCACCCCGTCTTCTGCCCCGCCATCGGCGCGCCGAAGCGCACCCCGTTCTCCTCCAGCTCCACCACCTCGGGCACGGTGCCGAACGCCGTCTCCACGTACTCCGGCAACCCCTCCAGCGCGCGGCCCGACGAGTCGTTGCGGAAGAGGATGGCCGCGGGGGAGACGGTGTCGCGGAGCGCGTCCACGATCTCGTCCTTCATCCGCTCCATCCCGGCCGTGGTCACCTGCACCACCAGCACGTCGCCGAAGCGGTCCACCACCAGCCCGGGGAGCCCGTCGCTCTCGCCGTAGGCCAGGCGGTAGAACGGCCGGTCGAAGAGCATCTCCCGCAGCGAGAGCGCGCGGGTGAGGCGGCGCTTCAGGAAGGCGCCGTCCAGCGGGGTGTGCGCGTCGCGGCTCACCAGGCGGAACGCGATGAGCGATCGGGGGTTCACGTAGCCGGTGCCCAGCGGCGCGCCGCGCGCGTCCTGCACCTGCGCGGCGTCGCCGGGGGCGAAGGCGGTGAGCGGCGTGCGCTCCACGTCGACCTCGTTGCTGAACACCCACAGGTGACCGGCACGCAGCCTGCGGTCCTCGTTCTTCCTGAGGCGTAACGGCGGAAGGCTCATCCTGCGGCTCCGGTTCGGTAATCCTGCTCTCTGCACGGCCGGGCGGGTGCCCGGCGCGGGGCGCACAAGATACTGCCCCGGCGCCGCGCCGCCCACCCGCCGTCTTCCAATCCCTTCACGCGTACCCAGTGCCCAATGGCGCAGGAGACCGTCGCCGCCCCCGAGCCGCCCGGCACCCCGCCCGCCGCCGAGGCGGACCCGCCGGCCGAGGCGCAGCCGTCCGGCCAGGCGGAGCGCCGGCTGGCCGAGCTGCGGCTCCTGCGCGACATGGCCGTGGCCGCCGCCGACACCGGCGAGCCCGAGGAGATCTTCCAGATCCTCTGCGGCGGCCTGCCGGGGCTGATGGCGGCCGACTTCGCGCTGGTGGGGCTGCCGCAGCTCGACGCGCCGCGCGAGTGGTGCGCCGCGCAGGAGCCCTCGCGCGAGGCGGTGGCGCGGCTGGTGGAGCTGCTGGAGCGCGCCCGGCAGGAGGTGCGCACCATCGTGGCCGGCCGCGCCGACGGCGCGGAGCTCGCCGGCGCCCGCGCCGTGCCGCCGCCCTTCGGCGCGGCCACGGCGATCGCGGTGCCGCTCGCGGGCGATGCCACCGGGGGCGCGCTGCTGGTGGGGTGGCACGGCGAGCGAAAAGTGGACGCCGAGGCCGTGCGCCTGGCCGAGATCGTGGCCGAGCAGGCGGGCGCCGCCTTCCGCAACGCCGCGCGCTACCAGGCGCTGCGGCAGACGGCCGAGCGGCGCGAGCGCTTCTTCAGCGCCATGAGCCACGACCTGCGCACGCCGATCACCGCCATCATGGGCTACAGCGAGCTGTTGCAGGACGGGATCATGGGCGACCTGCAGCCGCACCAGCAGGACATGGTGGAGCGCATCTGCACGGTGTCAGGCCACCTGGCGCAGCTCGTGAACGACGTGCTCGACATCGCCAAGCTCGACGCGGGGCGGATGGAGTTCCACCGCGAGCCGGTGCGGCTGGGCGACCTGGTGGACGAGGCCGTGGTGGCGGTGCAGCCGCAGGCGAACAGCAAGAGCTTGGAGATCCGCCTGGAGATCGACGACCAGGGCGACGCGGTGGTGGACGTGGACACCGGCCGGGTGCGGCAGATCCTGGTGAACCTCCTCTCCAACGCGGTGAAGTTCACCGACGCGGGCGCGGTGACGCTGCAGGCCGGCGCCGAGGGCGCGCGCCGCTGGTTCCGCGTGCTCGACACCGGCCCGGGGATCCCGCCCGGCTCCGAGGCGGCGGTGTTCGAGGAGTTCCTGCAGATCGCGCAGGGGAGCAAGGCCAAGCGCGAGCCGGGGAGCGGGCTGGGGCTGGCGATCTCGCGGCGGCTGGCGCGGGCCATGGGCGGCGAGCTCACCGCCGCCAACGGCGACGACGGCGGCGCGGTCTTCACGCTCCATCTCCCGGAGCATTGATCTCCGGTTGGTTCGTTGAGCGGGGACGGACGGAACGGCGGGTTTGGGCGTGTTCGGCGCTGGGGCGCCGAACCGGGCTGCGCGCTGCGTAGGGCACGATACCGCCGTGCCCAACGCAGCCGGGCCAGCGCCGCCACGATACAGCCGTGTCGGCGCCGTCCCGGCCCTCCGGGCGCGCATCCCTCACGCAACTTACTGCCATCAAACGACGTAGTTGCTGTTGCCGTTCCCCCCTTCTCCTGCGGTTCGGGAGAAGGGGCCGGGGGATGAGGGCCCGCTGTTCACCTCCCCCAGTCGGTTTTTCGGGTGGGGGCCCTCGCCCGGCCCATTCCGTGCCTCTGCGTCTGTTCGCGAACGACTCTGCACGCTCGATAGGGGAAGTCCCGCACTTTCGCACTTTCGCACTCTCTCCAACACCGGACCTGAATGGCCAACGGCTGGCGCGAGCTTTTCTTCGGCCCCGAGCCCGAGCGCGGGGGGATGGTCCTCGGCGTGGAGCCGCGGCGCACCTTCGCGGACGTGATCCTGCCGCCCTCCACCCGCAAGCAGCTCGAGCAGGCGCTGGTGCAGATCCGCAAGCACGACCTGCTCTTCGGCGAGTGGGGGCTGGGCGAGCGGCACGATACCGGGCTGGGGCTGGCCTTCAACTTCGCCGGGCCGCCGGGCACCGGCAAAACCATCTGCGCCGAGGCGATCGCGCACGCGCTGGGCAAGAAGCTGCTGGTGGTGCGCTACGCGGAGCTCGAGAGCCAGTGGGCGGGCGTCACGGGGAAGAACGTCTCCGCCGTCTTCAAGGCGGCGCAGGAGCAGGAGGCCGTGCTCTTCTTCGACGAGGCCGACGCCATCGCCTCGCGGCGCTTCACGCAGATGGACCAGGGGTACCAGCGCGAGGCCAACTCCGTGGTCAACGTGCTTCTGCGCGAGGTGGAGGAGTTCCCCGGCGTGGTGATCTTCGCCACCAACCTGGCCGCGAACTTCGACCCCGCGTTCGAGCGGCGCATCCGCACGCACATCCTGTTCGAGATGCCCGGCCCCGACGAGCGCGAAAAGATCTGGCGCACCCAGCTCCACGCGCGGAAGACGCCGCTGGCCGACGACGTGGACTTCCGCGCGCTGGCCGAGCGCTACCCCGGCAGCGGCGGCGACGTGAAGAACGCCGTGCTCAAGGCCGCCCAGGCCGCCATCGTGGAGCCGGGCGAGGACAAGGACAAGAAGATCTCGCAGCGCCACTTCGAGGAGGCGATGGACGAGGTGCTGGCCGGCAAGCGGGTGATGGACCAGTCGATCTTCGGCGCGGCCGGCGGCGGGCTCCCCATGCCCTGGTCCTCCGCCGCCCCCGCGGTGGACGACGGGGCCGACGACCTCTCCGTCCTCGCCACGCGGCTGGTGGAGGTGGAAGACGCCGTCGCC
>DASQLJ010000132.1:0-3037 GCA_035630095.1 Longimicrobium sp. | reverse complement strand
GGGGAAGGCGTTCAACACCGAGCGGCAGGCGGCGCTGAACCCGGGCGAGTCGATCGTGATCCCCTCGGCCTTCGGCCACAGCTACCAGCTCACCTACCAGGCGATGAGCTGGTACCCGGCGCCGAACATGACCAAGCTGGTGGCCACGGTGGAGGTGCGTCGCGGCGGGAAGCTGCTGGGGCTGCTCACCCCCGAGAAGCGCGCCTACCGCCAGCGCGAGGAAACCACCAGCGAGGTGGGGATCCGCCGCGCCTGGAACGAGGACCTGTACCTGATCCTGGCCGGCGTGACCGGGGCCGACACCTTCATGGCGGGCACCGGCCCGCAGCCGGTGGTGACCTTCAAGGTGCTGGTGAACCCGCTGGTGCCGTGGATCTGGCTGGGCGGCTTCATCATGGCGCTGGGCACGCTGGTCGCCCTCTGGCCCGCCGCCGAGGCGGCGCGCGCCCCGGCCCGCGCGGCCGCGCGCGAGCCTTCCGCGGCGCCGGTGCCGGGGCTGGTGGGGGCGTGAGGATGCGACGCCCCGCCTTCCTTCTCGCCGCCGCCGCGCTCTGGGCGGCGGCGCCCGTTTCGGCCCAGGGCGACACCTCGCCCGCGGCGGCGGTGGCGCGCGCCGCGGCCGAGCAGCTCCGCTCGCCGGTCACGCCCAGCCACACGCTGGACATGTGCCCCAGCCCCGAGGCCGACTTCCTCCGCGACACGGTGCTGGCGTGGGCGGCGGCGGGGCTCACGTCGGACCAGATCATCGAGCGGGTGATCGACGGGCGCGGCGAGCAGCTGCGCATCGTTCCCGAGCGCCGGGGGGTGGGGCTGTGGGCATGGGTGCTCCCGCCCGCGGTCCTCCTCTTCGGCGCCGGCTTCGTCGCCCTGCGGCTGATCGCCCTGCGCCGCGGCCGCGCGGGGGAGCCGGCCGGGGACGCGCGCGCGATGAACGAGGTGGAGCGCGCGCAGGTGGAGGCGGCGCTGCGGCAGTACGAGCGCGGCGAGGCGGCGCCGTGACGCTCCTCCTCCTCTCCGCCGTGCTGGCCTCGCTCGCGGCCTTCTACGTGGTGCGCCCGATCCTGGCGCGGCGCACGGCCGTGGTGGTGGACGCCGCCCCGGGCGCGCTGCTGGATGCCGAGGCCAAGCGCCGCTCCACGCTCGCCGCGCTCAAGGAGCTGGAGTACGACTACCTGGGCGGCAAGCTCGACCAGGCCGACTACCTGGCCCAGCGCGACCGGCTGAGCTACGAGGCGCTGGCCGCCATGCGCGCCGCCGAGACCGCGCAGGCCCAGGCCGGCGCCGGCGTGGTGGACGGGATCGTCCCGCGTGAAGTCGGGACGGCCGCGCACGGGTGTGGCTTCGTGAACCCGCCGGCCAGCCGCTTCTGCGCCGGCTGCGGGAAGCGGCTGCGGTGAGCACCCCGGCCGCGCCGGCCCCGGCCGTCGCCGCCCGCGGCGTGGAGAAGTGGTACGGGCCGCTCCCGGCGGTGCGGGGGATCGACTTTGCGCTGGCCGCCGGCGAGTTCCTGACCGTGTTCGGGCCCAACGGGGCGGGGAAGACCACGCTGCTGCGCATGCTCTGCGGGGCGGTGAAGCCCACCCGCGGCACGGTGCTGGTGGGGGGCGGCGACGTGGCGGAGAACGAGGGCGCGCGGCGGCGGATCGGGCTCCTCTCGCACCAGACCTTTCTCTACCCGGGGCTGAGCGCGGAGGAGAACCTGGACTTCTACGCCCGCCTCTACGGCCTTCCGCGCCGCCGCGAGCGCGTGCAGGAGGCGCTGGTCGATGCCGGGCTGCAGGACCGCCGCGGCGACCGGGTGCGCACCTTCAGCCGGGGGATGCAGCAGCGGCTGGCGCTGGCGCGCACGCTGCTGCATCGGCCCTCGCTGGTGCTGCTCGACGAGCCCTACACCGGGCTCGACCCGCACGCCGCCGCGCGGCTGCGCGAGGTGCTGGAGCGGCTCAAGGACGGCCGCACCACCGTGGTGCTGGTGACGCACAACCTGTCGCAGGGGCTGGAGCAGGCCGACCGCGTGGCCGTGCAGGTCGCCGGGCGCTGGGTGAGCGACGAGCCCCGCGCCGCGGTGGACGCCGCCGCCTTCGAGCGCGTCTACACCGAGCGCGTGGGCGCGGCCGCGTGAGCGCCGTCGCCGCCGGGCCGCGCGAGCCTTCGCTGGACGTCCACGCGTCTCCCGCCGACGCGGCGGAGGCGTGGGATGACGCGGAGGCGGCGGGCGGGGCGCCGTTCCTGGCGCAGGTGTGGGCGGTGGCGCGCAAGGACCTGCTGCTGGAGGCGCGCTCGCGCGAGCGGCTGCTGTCGATGGGGACCTTTGCGGTGCTGGTGGCGATCGTCTTCTCCTTCGCGGTGGACCCGGCGGTGCGCGCCCGCTCCATCGCCGGAGCGATGATCTGGGTGACGGTGCTGTTCGCGGGGACGCTGGGGCTGGGCCGCTCGTTCGCGCTGGAGCGCGAAGCCGAGGCGCTCACCGGCGTCCTGCTTGCGCCGGTGGACCGCGGCGCGCTCTTCCTGGGGAAGTGGCTGGCGAACATGGCCATCGTGCTGGCCGTGGAGGCGCTGGTGTTCCCGGTGTTCGCGCTGTTCTTCAACCTGGCGTTCCAGGGCTCGCTCCCCGCGCTGGCGGCCGTGGTGGTGCTGGCCACGGTGGGGTTCATGGCGCTGGGCACGCTGTTCGGCGCCATCGCGGCGCACACCCGCCTGGGCGAGACGCTGCTCCCCATCCTGCTGCTGCCGCTGCTGGCCCCGGTGGTGATCTTCGCCTGCGCCGCAACGCAGCGGCTGCTGGTGGGCCGCCCGGTGAGCGACGTGGTGAGCCAGCTCAAGATGCTGGGCGCCTTCGACCTGGTGTTCCTGTTCGTCTGCACGGCCGTGTTCGGCGCCGTGCTGGAGGAGTAGATGGAGACGACGACCGCTTCGCCGCCCGCCGGCTACGTGCCCTCGGGCGTGGGCTCTTCGAGCGATTCGCTGGCCGGCACGCGCCGCTGGGCCGTGGTGCTGGGCCTGCTGGCCGTGGCCACGGTGCTGGCCGGGCTGTACA
>DASQLJ010000131.1:0-5143 GCA_035630095.1 Longimicrobium sp. | reverse complement strand
CAGCGCCGCCTTCAGCGCGCCCATCGCGATCAGGTCGTTGGCGCAGAACACCGCCGTGGGCCGCTGGCGCGCGGCGAGCAGGGCCCGCATCGCCCGCTGGCCGCCGCTCACCGTGGGCGGGGTCCGACGGAGCCATTCGTGCGGCAGCGCGATGCCCGCGTTGCGCAGCGCCTGGAAGAAGCCGCGCTCGCGCATCCGGAAGCCGTGCACGTCGGTGGCGGGGCCGGCGAAGGCGAGACGGCGGTGGCCCAGCTCCAGCAGGTGCTCGGCGGCCAGCCGCCCCGCCGCCAGCGCGTCGCTCGCCACCCCCGGCCAGCGCTCCGACGGCTCGTCCACCACCACCACCTTCAGCTCCGAGAGCGCGTCGTGCGGCAGCGCCGCGGCGCCCACGCCGTCGATGATCACCCCGTCCACCTGCCGCGCCCGCAGCGCCTCGAGGTGGCGGCTGGGCGTCGTTTCCCGCGTGTCGCCGGGGAGCACCGCGTACCCCGCCTCGGCCGCGACGCGCTGGGCGCCGGTCACCACGTCCAGGTAGAAGGGGTTGGTGAGGTCCGGCACCACCACCCCGATCGCGTACGACCGGCCCCGCACCAGCCCGCGCGCCAGGATGTTGGGCCGGTAGCCCAGCGCCTCGGCCGCCTCCATCACGCGCTCGCGGGTCGTCTGCGCCACGCGCGCCCGCGGGTTGCCGCTGAGCACCTGCGACACCGTGGCCTGCGAGACCCCCGCCCTGCGGGCGACGTCGTGCGTGGTGACGGGGCGTGAGCTCGGATTCGGCATGCGAGGCGGGTTGGGTTTGCTAATGCGTATTAGCAAATACGTATTGGCAAACCGATTGTCAAGAGTCTTGATCAATTCGATCGCGGCCATTCTCGCGGGGATCCGGGACAATACGTCCGTTCCGCCGAGACAAGATGGTACGCTGATTACACTTCGGCCCGCGGGAACGCGCCTTCGCCGAATCCGGGGGAGCAGGTACGGGAGGACGATGTCCGGCGGGTCCATCGACGGGGGATCGAAGCCGCGCGCTCTGGTGTCTATCTACGGACCGCCGGCAGATGGGGATGGATGCCGATCCTGACGTCTTCTGCTTCGCTCTGGCGTAGCAGGGCGGGGGCAGCAACATTGCAGGACCCCGCCGTGACCTCCGCACCACCGCAGTCCGATCCACAGCCGGAGCCCCACCCATGGACCGCACCCGCTTCATCGACCACCGTGGAACCCGCATCCTGCACCTGGACTATGCCGGGGTGCGCGATCCCGCGGAGGCCGTGGCCGAGATCCAACGCTCGAAGGAGGTGGTGAAGCAGCAGCCACCCAGGTCGCTGCTGGTGATGACCAGCGTGCGCGACGCCCGCTACAACGCCGCGGTGCTGCAGGCGATGAAGGAGCTGGCTTCGCACAACGCGCCGTACGTGAAGGCGAGCGCCGTGGTGGGGATGGGCGGGCTGCACCGCATCGCCTACCAGGCGGTGATCCTCTTCTCGCGCCGCAACATCCAGACGTTCGACCGCGAGGAGGATGCGCTGGACTGGCTCGTGCAGCAGAAGTAGGCATCGCCATCGTTACGCACCGAACCGGATCGACCCGCATGATGAAGTTGCTTCCCGTCGCCCTCGCGCTGGCCCTCACGCTGGCGGCCGGCGGCGCGCGCGCGCAGTCGTCGGCCGAGCAGCGCGCCGCGGCCACCGAGCTACTGGTGGCCATGCAGGCGCCCCAGGTGATGCAGGGCGCCATCCAGGCCACCCTCGACGCGCAGCTCCGCGCCACGCCGGAGCTGCAGGGCGTGCAGGACGTCGTCCGCGAGTTCGTGGCGCGCTACGTGAGCTGGGAGGCGCTGCGCGAGCAGTACGTGGAGATCTACGCCCAGGCGTTCACCGAGGACGAGCTGCGGCAGATGACCGACTTCTACCGCAGCGAGGTGGGGCAGAAGCTGGCGCGCTCCACCCCGCGGCTGATGGCGCAGGGCGCCGCCCTGGGCGAGCGCGCCGTGCAGGACCACCGCGCCGAGCTGCAGCGGATGATCCTCGCCCGCCTGCGCGCCACGTCGCCCGCCCAACCCGCCGCGACGCCGGCGACTGCGACGCCAACGACGCCCGCCGCGAGGCCGTCGGCAACGCCCACCTCCCCCGCCCCACCGGCCCCAGCCCCGGCGCCGCGGCCCTGACGACGGCCTGCGATCTGTAGATGCGAGGCGGAGCGCCCGGACGGGTGCTCCGCCTCGCGGCGTTTGGGGTACGCACGGCAGACGGAGGAAGACGCGCACGCCGCAGGCCGGTCCTCCGCCCGCGTCCGTTCCGGAGCGCGAGAATTATCCCTGGGAACACCCTTGTAGAAATCCGCCAACGGGCGTAAGGTAGGCTCCGAAGGCGTCCATTTTGTAAATGTTCACAAATGGACGAGAATCGCCCGTTTTGCGCCTTTGGCCGGAGCCGTTTCTGTTGGATCGCGACGCCGAAATCGAATTTCTCCGCGAAGCGCTGCGCCGGCGCGTGGAGCAGACCTCCGTGCGCCACGTGGCGGCCGAGGTGCAGATGAGCCACGGCGGCGTGCAAAACCTGGTGAAGGGCCGGGTGGTGCCCTATGGGAAGACGCTGGCCAAGCTGCGAAGCTGGTACCTGCGCGAGTGGGCGCGCGGCGGCGGCGCGCTGACGCTCACGGCCGCGCGCTACCTGATGGAAGAGATGCTGGGCACGATCCCGCGCCGCATCCGCGCGCGCGCCGGCCTGGAGCTGATGGACATGCTGAACGAGCTCTACGGCCGCCACATCGCCCAGGCGCCAGCATGGGTCGAGGAGCTGCGGCAGGAGTACGAGCGGGAGGCGGCGGAGGAGGCGGGCTGAAGGACGGCAGACAGGTGCGCGCGAGTGCGGTAACGACAAAGGTGCGGAAGTGCGTCCGGATGAAGAAGCCCGTGCGTGATCATCGGATCGCGCACGGGCAACTCGTTTTCCACGCACTCGTGCACCCGTGCAGTCATCGCACCAGCGCACCTGTTGAGACGACCCGCCTCCGCGCCGCCGCTTGCCTCTCACCTCACCGGCGGCCCCGCCACGGTCACCGAAGGATTGTAGTGCCTGAACACGGCCAGCCCGATCCGCGCCATCAGCAGGTTCGCGGGGTTGTCCGGGGCGTAGGAGAGATCGGTGCTTTCGCGCGTCATCACGCAGACGGCGACGGGGGCGTCGGGGCCGTACATCACGCCGCAGTCGCTGCGGGCGCGGTCGACGTCGCCGGTCTTGTGGGCGAAGCGCAGGTCTTCGGGAAGCCAACGCGCGAGCTTGGCGTTGTCCTGGTTGCTGCGCAGCATCTCCAGCGCCACCGAGTCCATGGCGGGGCTCACGGCGCGGCCGCGGTGCAGCAGTTCGAACAGGCGCACCGTCTCGTCGGGCGTGGTCACCCCCAGCCCGTACTTCACCGACGAGTCCACCGCGATCGAGGTGGAGCGCAGGAAGGTCTTCGAGTGGATGCGCGTGTTGCTCAGGCTGAGCGAATCCATCTTGTCCCACACCGTCTTCACGTTCAGGCGGTCGAGGATCAGGTTGGTGGCGGTGTTGTCGCTCAGCGTGATCATCAGCCACGCCGCGTCGCGCACGGTGATCTGCAGGCCGCTCTGCATGTACTGCAGCACCCCCGAGCCGCCCACCCGGTCGCGGCCGATCATCGAGATCCGCTCGTCCAGCCCGATCGAGCCGCGGTTCACCTGGTCGAGCAGCGCCACCAGCACCGCCACCTTGATCAGCGACGCGCTGGAGTACTTCTCCCCCCCGCGGATCGAGAGGCGCTCGCCGTTGTTCAGGTTCAGCACGCTCACCCCCGCCACGCCGCCGTACCCCCGCATCGCCTCGTCGATCGCGCGGCGCAGCCGGGCCGTGTCCGCCGGCGCGGCAGTGGGGACAGTCGATTCCGCGCGCGCGGGAACGGCAGCGCAGAGCAGCGAGGCGAGCGAGAGCGCGGCGGCGAGCAGGCGGGCGGCTGGACGCATGGGCGTGGCTGGGTGGGGAGATGTCGATGTCGGGGAACGCGGAGAGTATGGCGCCACGTCGCCAGGCTGTCCACACCGGTGCGCCGCCGACGCCCTGCGGAATGGCCGGCTGACTTGAGTTTCACACGGAGTCAACGGAGTTCACGGAGGAAACGGAACGGAAAGACGAAGCGGATTCGCACGAGCACCCGACCCTCCGCCGACTCCTGCCGTTGACTCCGCTAACTCCGCTGACTCCGTGTGAAACCCTGCCGTAATCGCCCGCCCCCGATTCAGCCTGCGGCTCTCCGCGCGGATGCCGCCGCCGCAGCCTCGCGCGCTTTGCGAGGCTTCCCATTGTTCCAGCCGCGGCTTCAGCCGCCTTTCCCCCGAAGGGAATCTCGGCTCATCGCATCTGCCCCCTCACCGCAGCTTGCGCATGATCACCTTGGCGCCGCGCAGCACCCAGCTGCGCGGGGCGATGCGCACGGCGGTGGTGGCCACGCGGTTCAGCAGCCCGGGCGTCACCGTGCGCCCGCCCGCCTCCAGCCCGTGCAGCGCGGCCTCCACCACCTGCTCGGGCGTGCGGATCCCCGGCGCCCGCTCGCGCACCTCCGTCCCCGCCACCACCTGGAACTCGGTCTTCACCGGCCCGGGGTTGAGGGTGACCACGCGGATCCCGGCGTCGCGCGCCTCCTCGGCCAGCGCCTCGGAGAGGGTGATGACGAAGGCCTTGCTGGCGGCGTAGGTGGCCATCAGCGGGATCGGCTGGTAGCCGGCGATCGAGGCGACGTTGACGATCCCCCCGCCGCCGCCGCGCCCGCGCATGTGCCGCAGCGCCAGGTGCGCCAGCTCGAGCGGTGCGATGCAGTTCACGCGCACCATCTCGGCCTGGCGCGCCAGCGGCAGCTCGGTGAAGGCGCCCTTCAGCCCGAAGCCGGCGTTGTTCACCAGCAGGTGGATGTCGCGCCCGGCGGCGGCGTGCTCCCACAGCGCGGCCGCCGCGCCGTCGTCGCCCAGGTCCGCCGGCAGCGCCAGCGCGCGGACGCGGTGCGTGCGCGACAGCTCCTCGGCCAGCGCGCGCAGGCGGTCCTCGCGGCGCGCGGCGAGCGCCAGGTTCATCCCCCGCCGCGCCAGCTCGCGCGCGAACGCCTCGCCGATCCCCGCCGAGGCGCCCGT
>DASQLJ010000130.1:0-2669 GCA_035630095.1 Longimicrobium sp. | reverse complement strand
CGGGCGCGGAGGCCCAGTAGCCGTAGGCGAGCTCGCTGTAGCCCATGGGGTGCGCCTGCGCCGCGTCCCACACGAGCCCGCCGGTGTAGGCGTTCATGGAGATCACGGTGCCGCCCTCGAACATCGACGGCGGCTCGGCGTCGTACCAGATCGACACGTACCAGAGGCGGATGATGCGGCGCGCCAGCGGCCCCAGCGCGGGGTCGGCCAGGATCTGCTGCTGCACCGGCGCCGCCTGCTTGCTCAGGTCGCCGCCCGTCGCCTTGTCGATCGAGGCGTAGACGGTGAAGAGCCGCGAGACCGTGGCGGCGTCGGCGCGCTGCTGCACCGCGGCCAGGTACTCCGACGCCAGGTCGATCGGGTCGATCGCGGGCGCCAGCGTGTCGGTGGAGTAGCCGGTGAGCACCGACGACAGCCGCACGAACGAGGTGCGCTGCGGGGTCGCCGCCTGGATCTGGACCAGCGGCGGCTGGGTGGCGGGGGTGCTCATCGCTGCCCTCCGGTGGGCGGGGTGGAGCGGACGGCCTGCGCCAGCTCCAGCATGTAGCTGAAGTCGCTGGGCCGCGACGCGGTGGTGGTGGCGTTGTTGTGGCACATGATGCAGCTCGACGAGACGTTGGGCACCTTGCCCTGCACGTAGGTCTCGAGCGTGACGTTGGCCAGGAACTGCGGCGCCGGGTTCCCCGTGGGCTAGCCCTTGGCGTTGGTGGGCCACTGCGTGCTCACCAGCTCGTAGTACTGCCAGGGCGAGGCGGGGTTGACGGCGCGCAGGCGCCCCTGCCACTTCGCGTTCAGCGCCTGCGTGGCGCTGTCGATGGGGATCTCGCGCACCACCTGGGTGGGGGGCGTCTTCACGTTGGGGTTCCAGGGGCCGGTGGGCGGCGCGTTGGGGGTGCAGGTGGTGCACGCGGGGTTGTTGAACGACGCGCGCAGCCCGCTCCCCGCCGGCACCTGCACGTTGTCCACCTGCTCGAAGGTGCTCCACACCCACTGCGGCGACGACTGGGTCTTGTGCGCCACGTGCAGCCCCACCAGCCCCACCGTCTGCAGCGCGCACGACTCGGGGACGCGCGGGGCGGTGGAGGCCGGCGTGTACACCAGCACCCGGGCGGTGTGGAAGCGGCCCTGCGTGTCGCGCGCGGTCATCACCCGCCACGCGCTCTTGATCACGATCCCGCCCACGGTGTCGTTCTGCGTGCTCCCCGAGGGGAAGGCGAGCGGCCCGGCGAAGGCGGCCTGCCCGGGCTGGTTGTAGAGGGTGTTGTTGACCAGGTAGTCGTACGAGTCGCGGTTCATGTAGATGCCGAACCGCACGTAGGTGCTGTCCTGGTCCACCAGCGGCCCGGTGCGGAAGGGCTGGCCCATGGCGTTCAGCACCTGCGGCGGCGCCTTCTGCGTCATGTTCAGCACCGGCGTGCCCGCGGCCGCACCGATGGTGCGGCAGGCGGCGGGGATGTCGCGCGGCGCGCCCCACGCCGGGGGCTTGCTCCCGTCGGGGAGGAACACCTCGTACGGCTCCTTGTAGGTCTCCCACACCGCCGGCGCGTCGCCGTTCTGGCCGATCACCACGGTGGTGTCGGGCACGCCGATCCCCGCCGCGGGCCAGTTGAGCGCCACGAACGACTGCCACGAGAACTCGTCGAAGTCGCGCTGCAGCGAGGCCAGGGTGACGGGGCTGGTCGCGGTGACGTCGTGCGGAACCTGGTAGCTCAGCGAGTCGGCCGCGGCGCGCGCGCGGGCCGACAGGCCCGGGACGCCGGCGCCGGCGGCGGCGAACGCGGACGCGCCGGGGATGGCGGCCTGGTCGGGCTCGGCGCCGCCGCCGCATGCCGCGAGCGGCGCGGCGAGGAGCGCCAGCAGGCGCAGCCTGCGCAGTGGGGTGGGATCCATCGGGACGGCTCCGGGGGAGCGTGTGGGTTCCGCGTCGGTGCGGTGTGGCGGGCGCCGAGGCAGGGTGGGACGGGGGACGGGCGTTCGCGTGGGAGGGACGTCGCGTCGGCCTGATTCGAATGGTGCCGATTCGCGGCGCCCGGCGCAAGGGTTCTGCTCCGTCATTTTGTAGCAGTTGAGAAAACCGTCAGTGTCCGCACGGGATCCGGCAGCACGAAAGCGTCCATCCATCATCACATGAATCCGATCGATTTGCGCCGTCCCCTTCCCGATCGGGCAATCCGCCGGCCCCCGCCGACCGGCGGCTGAAGCCGCAGCAACAACTACGAAAAGCCTCGCAAACCGCGCGAGGCTGATCCGTGCGGCTGCAGTTGCAGTTCACCCCTTTCTCCCGCGACAGCGGGGGAGAGGGGCCGGGGGAGAGGGGGCAGCCGGCGTTCGGCCGGACTTCGCCGCGCCCGCTGATATGCGCTTGCCTTCCAGTGTGGAGAGCGGAGGACTGCGGCAGAAACGAATCCCCGACGGTGCCGCAACCGGTGCGATCACCCGTCCGCTGTCGCGACCTTGGCGAGCAGCGCCAGCTCGTCGCGGTAGATGCGGGGCAGAATCCGCTTGGTGATCCTGCTCTCGATCCACCCGACGATCCCGGGCGGGGTGCGGCCGACGGTGGAGAACGTCATCCGCGAGCGGCCGCCGTCCAGCGGGTCGGCGGTGAAGGTGGTGACGACGGAGCCGTCGGGCGCGGTCTCCACCAGCACCCGCCCCGGCTCGGGCTCGGT
>DASQLJ010000129.1:0-5665 GCA_035630095.1 Longimicrobium sp. | reverse complement strand
CCGCGCGTGGAGTCCGTGGCCGCGCCGAGCCGGGGACGCAGCCGCAGCCGCGCGCCGATGCTGCTGGTGGCGCTGCTGGTGCTGGCCGGCATCGCCGCGGCGGTGTTCGCGATGAGCGGCGGCGGCGGAGATACTCCCGTCGCCGGCCGCGACGCCCCGGCCGCGGGGCTGCCGGCGGAGGAAACGGACCCGGAGACGGGCGAGCCGGTGGTGCCCGCGCCGGGGGACCAGGACCCGAACGGCGGCACGGGGGAGGACACGCCCTCTGAGCCGTCGACGCCTTCGCAGCAGGGAGGCGACGGCCAGCCGTCGGCGTCCGCGCCGCTGCCGACGCCTCCGCCGGGGATCGAGCCTACGCCGGGGTTCGCCCCGCCGTCTCCGCCCTCGTCTGGACAGCCGCCGGTGTCGCCGCCGAGCCCGCAGCCACAGCAGCCACAGCCCCAGCAGCCGAGGCCGCAGCCACAGCAACCGCGTCCGCAGCCACAGCAGCCGAGGCCCCAGCCTCAACCGCAGCAGCCGCAACCACAGCAACCGCAGCCGCAACCTCAGCAGCCGCAGCCGCAGCCGATTCCGCCGCCCGCTCCGCCCCCGGCGCCGCCGCCCGCGCCGCCGCCGGTGATCGTGGTGCCGCCGGCGCCGCCGGTGATCCCGCTGCCCAACCCGAACGCGCCGCGCGACACCATCATCATCCCCACGGCGCCGGGGGAGTCGGCGACGGCGGTGCCCTGATCGAGGGCCGGCGCGGCGGTTTGCGCGCGGGCGGCGCGGCGGCGAGATTCGGCCGATCATCCCGAAAACACGAAACGCCGTCCGCCCTCCGCGGCCGGCGTCCCCGCGCACCCGTCGCAGGCCCATGCCCCGCATCCGCATCCCCCGAACGCCGTTCCTGGCCGCCGCCGCGCTGGCGCTGGCCCCGCTCGCCGCGCACGCGCAGGCGCTGACGCCCACCGAGCGCCGCATCGCCGCCTACGTGGACGCGCACACGAACGACGCGATCGCGCTGCTGGAGCGCACGGTCAACATCAACAGCGGCACCGGGAACCCCGAGGGCGTGCGCGAGGTGGGGCGGATCTTCGCCGCGCATCTCGACTCGCTGGGGTTCGAGACGCGCTGGGTGTCGCTCCCCGACTCGCTGCGCCGCGCCGGGCACCTGTTCGCCGAGCGGCGCGGCACGCGGGGGAAGCGGCTGCTGCTGATCGGCCACCTGGACACGGTGTTCGAAAAGGACAGCCCGTTCCAGCGCTTCCTGCGCAGCGGCGACACGGCCAACGGGCCGGGCACCAGCGACATGAAGGGCGGCGACGTGGTGGCGATCTACGCCCTGCGCGCGCTGCACGCCGCCGGCGCGCTGCGCGACCGCCGCATCGTCGTCGCCTTCACGGGGGACGAGGAGAGCCCCGGCCGGCCGCTCTCCATCTCCCGCGCCGACCTGGTGGAGGCGGGGAAGCGCAGCGACGCCGCGCTGGAGTTCGAGGGCGCCTCGCGCGAGGAGGATGGCCGCGAGACGGCGGTCACCTCGCGCCGCAGCTCCAGCACCTGGACGCTGCGGGTCACCGCGCGCTCGGCGCACTCCTCCGGCATCTTCGCCGAGGGCGTGGGGAGCGGCGCGATCTACGAGGCGGCCCGCATCCTCAACGCCTTCAACACGCAGCTCCGCGAGCCCGGGCTCACCTACAACCCGGGGATGGTCGCGGGCGGCACCGACGTGCGCTTCGAGCCGGGCGAGAGCCGCGGCACCGCGTTCGGCAAGAGCAACGTGATCGCCGGCACCGCCGTGGTGACCGGCGACATCCGCACGCTCACGGACGAGCAGCTCCAGCGCACGCGCGAGCGGATGCGCCAGATCGTCGCGCAGAGCCTGCCGCAGGCGCGCGCCGAGATCGTCTTCACCGAGGGCTACCCGTCGATGCCTCCGACGCCGGGGAACCTGGCGCTCCTCGCCACGCTGAACGAGGTGAACCGCGCCCTCGGCGTCCCCACGGTGGACGCCAACGATCCCGTGCGCCGCGGGGCGGGCGACATCTCGTTCGTCGCCCCCTTCGTCAGCGGCGTGGGGGGATTGGGGATGCACGGCGCCGGCTCGCACACCGAGCGCGAGACGGCGGACCTGTCCACGCTGGCGCAGCAGATCAAGCGCGCGGCGCTGCTCATCCACCGGCTGACGCAATGACGACCGACGCATCCGCCGCGAACGCGCCGGAGCCCGGCGAGGGCGGCCTGCCGCGCATCGTCCTCGCCTCGCCGGATGGCGGGCGGGCGGAGGTGTACCTGCACGGCGCGCACGTGGCGCGGTGGACCGACGCGTCCGGCCGCGACGTGCTCTTCCTCAGCCGGCGCTCGCCCTTCGCGCCGGGGGAGGCGATCCGCGGCGGCATCCCCGTCATCTTCCCGCAGTTTGCCGAGCAGGGCCCGCTCCCCAAGCACGGCTTCGCGCGCACGGCGGCGTGGACGCTCGCCGAGTCGTCGGCGACGCACGCCGTGCTGGGGCTGACGGACACGCCGGAGACGCGGGCGGTCTGGGATTTCGCCTTCCGCGCGGAGCTGCGCGTGGCGCTGTCGGGCGTGCTGGAGATGTCGCTCGCGGTGGAGAACACGGGCGGCGCGGCGTTCGAGTTCACCTGCGCGCTGCACTCGTACTTCCGCGTCGCGGACATCCATCGCACGGCGGTGCTGGGGCTGCGCGAGCTCCCCTACCGCGACAAGGTGGAGGACGGCATCGGCGTGCAGGAGACGGCCGAGCTGCGCTTCTGCGGCGAGACCGACCGCGTGTACGTGGGCGTCCCCGACGAGCTGCGCATCGTGGACGAGGCCGGCGGGCGGACGATCACGATCGACAAGCGCGGCTTCCCCGACGCCGTGGTGTGGAACCCCGGCGCCCGGAAGGCGCGGGGGATGGTCGACCTGGGCGAGGAGGCGTATCCGCGCTTCGTGTGCGTGGAGGCGGGGTGCGTGGGCACGCCGGTGCGCCTGGAGCCGGGCGGCCGCTGGGAAGGCGGGCAGGTGATCCGCGCGGCGTGACACCCGGCTTCGCCGCGTCGTTCAGGATGGAGCGGGAGACGGCGCGATTCGCCTGAGGATCGACCCGGGAGACGGGACGATTCGCGTGAGGGATTCGCGCCCGGAGGGCCGAGACACCGGCGCGCCGCACGGGTCTTCCAGATCCGCGGCGAGGACCTGGCGCGCCGGGGGCTCGGCGCCGTTGGCAACGGTCGTTTCGTTGCCTACGGCGCGCGAAGCCCGGCCCGGAGCGCAGCGGAGGGACACGCCCCACCCCCGCCCTTCGTCGTTCCGGCCACCACGCAAGAAATCCAGACGTGACGGCGGCGCAGGTACACGCGGCGGTACGCCCGTTGCGCGGGGGACAGGCTCCCCGTGCGGCGGGCGTCGCCGTTTCCCGCCGCCGCGCCCACCCACGCAAAGGACGATGGATGAAGGAGATGACGAGCCGCCAGGACGCCGACGCCGCGCTGGGCGAGAAGACGGCGCTGGTGTTCAAGCACAGCACGACGTGCCCCATCAGCGCCAACGCGCGGCGCGAGATGGAGTCGCTGCTGAGCGGTGGCGAGCCGGTGCCGGTGTACATGGTGGACGTGAACGACCAGCGCGAGGTGTCGGACTACCCGGCCGAGCGCACGGGGGTGACGCACCAGTCGCCGCAGGTGATCGTGGTGCGCGGCGGCAAGGCCGAGTGGAACGCCGACCGCTTCGAGATCACCGCCAGCTCGGTGCGCGACGGGCTGGGGCTGGCGAGCCCCGGCGCGTGACCTCGGCGCGGCGCCGGCCCCCGGACGCCGTCGTCCTGGCGGCGCTGGTGGCGCCCGTCGTCCGCTGGGCACTGCCGGAGACGGGAGGCGCCGACGTTTCCCGGACTGGATTCGCGGGAGCGGGCCAAGGGTTTCACACGGAGTCAGCGGAGTCAGCGGAGTGCGCGGAAGACCGCGGTGCGGCGGCTCACTCCGCTGGATCGAGGTGAGCCGATCCGGGGCGGAGCTTTCGCGGGGGGAGGAATGCCGCTAAATTTTCAAGCAATTGCGGGGCAGAGCCTTACGTTTCGTGGGATGAAAACGGGCAGATGAACGAGACCTTCGCCGAGCTGCGCCGCCGCGAGTTCAGCCGGCTGGACGACCTTGGGCACGTGTACCTGGACTACACCGGCGCCGGCCTCTATGCCGAGAGCCAGGTGCGGGCGCACTCCGAATACCTGTGCCACAGCGTCCTGGGCAACCCGCACTCGCGCAACCCCACCTCGCAGGCCGCCACCAAGAAGGTGGAGGAGGCGCGCGAGAAGGTGCTGGCGTTCTTCAACGCCGACCCCGCGCACTACGACGTGGTGTTCACGCTCAACGCCAGCGGCGCGCTGAAGCTGGTGGCCGAGGCGTACCCGTGGGAAGGCGGCGTGCAGTTCCTGCTCACCGCCGACAACCACAACTCGGTGAACGGGATGCGCGAGTACGCCTCGCATCACGGCGCCGAGGTGCGCTACGTGCCGCTGGGCGCCGACCTGCGCGTGGACGACCTGCGCCCGCACCTGACCTGCCAGGACTGTACGAAGCCGAACCTCTTCGCCTTTCCCGCGCAGTCCAACTTCTCGGGGGTCAAGCACCCGCTGGAGTGGATCGACACGGCGCGCGCGCACGGCTACCACGTGCTCCTCGACGCGGCGGCGTTCGTGCCGACCAACCCGCTCGACCTGAGCGTCCACACGCCCGACTTCGTCTGCCTCTCGTTCTACAAGATGTTCGGCTTTCCCACCGGCGTGGGCGTGCTGCTGGTGCGCCGCAACGTGCTGGGCGAGCTGCACCGGCCCTGGTTCTCGGGCGGCACGGTGCGCTTCGTGTCGGCGCAGAACCCGGTGTTCCTGCCGCACGTGACCGGGCGCGCCTTCGAGGACGGCACCCCCAACTACCTGGGGATCGCGGCCGCCGCGGCGGGGCTGGAGTTCATGGAGCGCGTCGGGATCGAGAACATCAACACGCACGTGATGGGGCTGACCGCCGAGCTGATGGAGCGGCTGTGCTCCGCGCGGCACTCCAACGGCGCGCCGCTGGCGTGCATCTACGGGCCGGAATCGCTGGAGCGGCGCGGCGCCACCGTCGCCTTCAACCTGCTGGACCCCGACGGCGGGCGGGTGGACTTCCGCGTGGTGGAAGAGCGCGCGAACGAGGCCGGCATCTCGATCCGCACCGGCTTCTTCTGCAACCCCGGCGCGGCCGAGTTCGCGTTCGAGTACTGCGACAAGGCGGCGCTGCGCTGCATCAAGACGCTCACGGCGGAGACCTTCACGCTGCAGCAGTTCTCCGACTGCATGGGCGACCGGGCGGTGGGCGGCATCCGCGCCTCGCTCGGCATCGCCAGCAACCGCGCCGACATCGACCGGCTGATGGAGGTGCTGGAGAGCTTCCGCGACGCCGAAGCCACCGCACCTTCCGACGCCCAGCTCGCCGCCGTCGCCACCATCGACTGACCGCGACGTCGACGGACAGCAGAAGCCCCTCACCGGCGATCCGGCGAGGGGCTTTTTTCAGGTTCTTCGTCGATTTAGTTGCAGCCTGTCTCTCGTCCGCTGCTCGCACCGATCCCGCCGACGAGTGACTGCAGGTGGCGCTCGCGCTGAGTATCGAAAGTTTTCACGGAGACCCCCTGCACTCTCTGGGCAGCGCAGCAG
>DASQLJ010000128.1:0-7057 GCA_035630095.1 Longimicrobium sp. | reverse complement strand
GCGTCTGGGTGCGCAGCATGATCACGGCCGCGTGCGGGCTGTCGGCCAGCACCTCGGTGGGCACGAACAGCTCGCCGAGCTGCTGCTCGGTCATGTGCCGCAGCTCCTTGGCGGTGGTGAACATCGTCCCCACCAGCTCCCGCGCCGCCGGCGGCGTCCGGTCGCCGATGCCCGCGAGCCGCGCGTCGAAGCGGGGCGCGGG
Source organism: Longimicrobium sp. (assembly GCA_035630095.1). Taxonomy (GTDB): domain Bacteria; phylum Gemmatimonadota; class Gemmatimonadetes; order Longimicrobiales; family Longimicrobiaceae; genus Longimicrobium. Next base: position 6,855 of record DASQLJ010000128.1, on the reverse strand, counting down.
ATTCGTGGCGGGCCTGGTCCGCTGGGCCTCACGTGCCGGTCTACGAAGCTGCCGATCCATCATGCTCCTCCCCTCGAGGTTGCGGATGCCGTGGCACCGCGCGACGGCGGGCGCGCCGTCTTCGTAGTGCTCGTTTCGCAAATTGGAAGCTACGCTAACAATATGAAGCGAAACTCCCCCGCACAAGTCACCTTCTCAATACCGAAGCTAGCGCGGGATGTTCCGCCGTCAACCGCTTCGAAAATGTTGTGAAAGCGTGATTTCTGCTCACTTTTACAGGGGCTCGCCCCTCTCTGCCACGGCCGTGGGTAGCAGCTTTCCCTCACCCTGCCCGACGCTCTCGGGAGGAGGCAGGGCGGAGATGAAAGGGCGTGATCCGCCTATTTGTTAGAACTTCTGCTATAGTGCGGCCAGTTAGTTCCCCGCAGTCGCCTCGCTGCCGTGCAGGGCACGTCATTCGTGCGCCGTGGCTTGACGATGACGGGCAGCGATCGATGTGCGTCGATCTGGGACGGCGGCGGCCCAGGGGTGGGACCGGGCCGCCTCACTCGTACCCACGACTACGCACCACCGCCTCGTTGGTCGCCCAGCCGTAACCTTCCACACCACATCATCTTGCGACTCCTCGGCGCTGCCTGTGCGAGCCGGGGGCCCATGCCATGCGAAGGGCGTCGGTACGCGGCGGACGCCCTGTCCGCGCCATTTGCTGTAGCGCGGTAATCCCACCTTCGCCGGATCCCGCCGGCGCCGCGGACGATCCACTTCATGGAAGGGGAAGCACACTACAATGCGCAACTACTTCGCCCTCGCGTTCGTCCTCTCCGCCGCCGCGGCGCCGCTCGACGCACAGTCCGCCCGTCCGGCGCACTGCGGCGAGGGTTACGAGATCGTGTTGCCGGCCAGGAGCGTGGCCGGCTCCACGGAGTCCGAGTCGAATGGCCGAATCGCGAGCCGGATGTCGATGTTCGCGAACGAGAACACCCTGGTCATCGTCGGCCGCATGACGGCGCTGGAGATCGCGGACACCACGCTGGCCACCCGCCGCTCCATGCTTCAGCTAGGCCGCGTCGGGATGCTCGGGAAAGCGGGCGAGAGCGCCACGTTCGGCGAGCCACGCGACTTCGAGGACGACGATCGCGTCGGCGTGCGGATCCCGGTCAGCCTTCCGCCGGAAAAGGGCAGGAGCTTCACGTACCACGGCATCGCGGAGATGTCGGTCGCTCGCCGGGGCAGCCTCGACCTGTGGGTGGTGATGGTCTTCGATCGGCGCCGCGGCGCCGCGGCCACCGCCGCCGGGGAGCGCGTGCTCGACTCCTTCACCCTCACCGATACGGCGGCCGGCACCACGCTCGGCGGATCGAAGGATGCCGAGGCGGGGAACAAGCCGGGGAAAGCCGAGCGCTGACGGAACGGCCGCGGCGGGTGCTCGCGTGAGCGGCGCGATCGCGCCATGTTGGCGGACGGCGCGCTCATCCTCGCGCAGCCCACGGAGCTCAGCCGGAGCGGATCACGAATGGACGGAAGATCGGACGCGGGCCGCGAGCTCCGCGTCGGCCTGATCGGCTACGGGCTTGCCGGTTCCGCGTTCCACGCGCCGCTGATCGCGACCACGCCGGGGCTCCGCCTCGCCGCGGTGGTGACGTCGGACCCCGATCGCGCGGGCCAGGCGCGCACCCGGTATCCGGGCGTGGAGGTGGTCGAATCGGCCGAACGGCTGTGGGAGCGGGCCGACGAGCTCGACCTGGTGGTGGTCGCATCCCCCAACCGCACCCACGTCCCGCTCGCGCTCGCGGCGCTGGATGCGGGGCTCGCGGTGGTGGTGGACAAGCCGCTCGCCGCCACCGCGGCGGATGCACGGCGCCTGGTGGATGAGGCGCGGGCGCGCGGCCTCCTCCTCTCCGTCTTCCAGAACCGCCGGTGGGACGGCGACTTCCTCACCCTCCGCCGCCTGCTCGCCGAGGGCGCGCTGGGCGACGTCCACCGCTTCGAATCGCGCTTCGAGCGCTGGCGCCCCGCGCCGAAGCAGGGCTGGCGCGAGCGCGGCGACCCCGCCGAAGCCGGCGGCGTGCTGTACGACCTGGGGAGCCACCTGGTCGACCAGGCGCTCGTACTCTTCGGCCCCGTCACGCACGTCTACGCCGAGCTCGACCGCCGACGCCCCGGCGTGGAGGTGGACGACGACGCCTTCGTCGCCCTCACCCACGCCTCCGGCGTTCGCTCGCACCTGTGGATGAGCTCCATCTCGGCCGACGACAACGGCCGCATGCGCGTCCTCGGCAGCCGCGCCGCGTACGTGAAGTCCGGCCTGGACGTGCAGGAAGCCGTGCTGCGCGGCGGCGGCCAGCCGGGCGCCGCCGATTGGGGCGAGGAGCCGCGCGAGCGCTGGGGCCGCCTGGGCGCGGGGGATGATTGGACCCGCGTGCCGACCGAGCCCGGCGCCTATCCCGCCTACTACGCCGCCATCGCCGCCGCCCTGCGCGACGGCACCCCTCCGCCGGTCGATCCGGCCGACGCCATCGCCGCCCTCGAAATCATCGAAGCCGCCCGCCGCTCCGCCTCCGAACGCGCAGTGATCCCCATCGCCTGATCAATTAGCACGATGTTTCCGCCGTTCATCCGATCACACCTAACTCAGGTCGACGTCAGAACTTCGCAGGCCCCGCCGACCTTCCACCCTCTCCCGCGAAGCGGGGGAGGGCGAGCGCTCTAAGGCGCGGGGAGGGGCCCCCCCGCCGGCCCCTCCGAAGCGCCGTCAATCACCGGCAACCCCCCACCCGCGTCAGCCGCAGGTGATCCAGCAGCGCCGTGTTCACGTGCCGGTCCATGTTCTCGTCCAGCGGCGTGAACGCCAGCGTCAGCGTGTGCGTCCCCGCGGTGAGGTTCACGCGCGCCGTCGTCCCGTATCCCCATTCCGTCCACATGTTCGTCCCACGTTGCGGCATCACCAGCACGCCGGCCGGGCGCCCGTCCACCCGCAGCGAGCGGATGGCGGCCTTCGCGTCGGTGTTCACCGGCCCGTTCCCGTTGGCGTAGCGCGCGTCCACGTCGTAGACGCCCCCGCACGCCACCCGCACCGGCACCTGGACGGTCGTGCTCGCCTCGCGCGCCAGGCGCACGTAGCCCTCGCCGGTGAAGCCCGCGTGCTCGCGCTCCAGCGGCGCCCCGGTCGGTCGGGCGACGATCACCGCGTCCGCCGGCGCCACCCGCACCGGCTCGCTCAGGAACGACTCCGTGCCGGCCGAATCCACGGTAAGCACCTGGTAATCCGCCACTTCGGCCGTGCGGCCCAGCGCCACCCGCGTCTCCCGCGTGGACGCACCCGGCCGGCCGTTTCGGTAGACGGTGTAGCGCACCGCGCCCGGCACCGCCGTCCAGGCGAGCGAATCCCCGCGGATCGCCGCCACCGGCGTCTCCGGCGCCCAGCGGTTGCCGGCCAGGTTGATCCGCCCCGCCGGCCAGCGCCCGTTCATCACGATTTCCAGCGTGTGCTCGCCCGCCAGCGTGGCCGGCACCTCCGCGCGGGCGAGCGGCCGCCCGTCCAGCCGCGCACTCGCGACGCCGTCACCCGCGCCGCGGATGGTGACGGTGAGCATCGAGCCGCGGTAGCGCAGCCGCGAGATCGTCCGCTCGCCGGCGTAGGCGGGCGGCACCATCGGCGAGAAGACGAGACGATCGGCCATGGAGCGCATCCCGAATAGCACGCGGAAGTGCGTCGCCAGGTTCCCCGCCACGCTCCACAGCTGCCGGTCCGAGTTCAGCACCGTCCCGTCGAAGTGGCCCGTCTCGGCCACCATGTTCTCCTTGTTGGTCAGGAACAGCGCCGCGGGCCGGTAGATGGACGCCAGCCCGTGCTCCACCGCCGCGGTGTTCCCGGCCTCGCGGGCGGCCCAGGTCCAGAACGCGTTGACGAACGGCCAGAGCGCGCCGTTGTGGTAGCGCCGCATGTTGGGGATGTAGGGCCAGAAGGTGGGCGCGCCGAACGCCACCATCGGCGTGCTCCGGGCGATCCGCGCCTGCCGCGCCGGGTCCGCCACGCCGTAGATCACCGCGAGCGCCTCGCCCAGCGCGTCCGAGCGCGGCGCGACCGACGGGAACGCGCGGCCGTAGCGGAACGATGCGTAGTAGCCGGCGGACGGCATCCACAGGTGCGTGTTGATCGACGCCCGCAGCCCCTCCGCCGTCCGGCTCCACCCCGCCGCCGGCTCGCCCAGCGCCCCCGCCATGTCGGCCAGGATGCGGTAGGTGGCGAAGTGCACCGCGTTCGTCCCCACCGCCTGCGAACCGGCGATGTCGCGCGGCTCCATCCAGCGCGGGTAGCTCTGCTCCCTCCAGTCCATGAACGACGTCTCGCCGTTCGCCAGCCCCGTCGGCCGGTCGAAGACCGCGTGCCGGTCGGCCTCGGCGGAGCGGCGGATGATGTCGTACGAGCGCCGCAGCCAGTCGCGGTCGCCGGTCACGGCGTACACCTCCCACGCCGCCAGCGCCCACGCCATCCGGTCGGTCGACATCGGCCACGAGCCGCCCGTCCCCGTGTCCTGGATGATCCGCCCCGCCGAGTCCACCTTCGCCATCAGGCTCTTCCGCACCGCGTCGGGCGCGACGACGGCCAGCGCCAGGATCGAGGCGAACGCCACGTCGCGCGTCCACACGCCGGGCCACTTGGCGCCCGCCGCCAGCGCGCCGTCCTCGCGCACGAGCTGCGTCAGCTCCTCCAGCGACATCCGGTAGAGGCCGTCCACCAGCGGCTGCGGCGAGCTCATCCGCGGAAACGCGGACAGGTCCGCCTCGCGCGCCCAGATCGCCCGCCCCGCGCTCGCCAGCGGCCGCGTGTAGCGCGCCTCGATCGGCAGCGTCACGGTGTAGATGCTGTCGCCGTCGGCATCCGCGAGCTGCGCGGCGGAGCCGGGGCGCAGCACGCTCGCGTCCCAGCTCAGCGGCTCCACGTCGCCGATGGCGTAGACGGCACGGAAGTCCTCGCGGCGGATCGGCTCGCCCTCGGGCGGATCGTACGTCCCCTCCCGCGCAAAGGCGCGCAGCACCGGGCGCAGGTCCAGCCGGATCGTCACCCGCGCCATCCCCTCCTCGCTGGTCGCGAACCCCTCCGGCGTGGGCACCACCGGCGGCTGCTCTCGGCCGAAGACGTAGACGGGCGAGACGATCGTCCCGTTGGTCGGGCGGATGTACAGCGTGTGCTCGGTGCCGGGCCGGAACTCGTTGTCCCGCCCATTGATGCTGAACCGGAAGTGCATCTCCCGGCCCGAGCGCGGATACGTGGAGACGATGCTGTCGCGCGACAGCGCCATCGCCTCGAACCGCCCCTGCCGCACCGACGTGCCGGTGACCGTGAAGGCGTCCGAGCGATACAGGACGTCCTGCGCACGTAGCTGCGTCGCAATCGCGGCGAAAGCGAGGGTCGGCAGCAGCGTTGGGAGATGCGTTTTCATCCGTTCAAATCGGCTGAAGTGCGAAACCGGGCATCGAAAAAAGAAAAAAGCGGCCTCACGCAGAGAAGCAGAGGAGCGGAGGGGTTCTCTCTGCTCCTCTGCTTCTCTGCGTGAGATCCAACTGCGTCTCAGTGCGCGCGGGGCCGGTTCTCGTGCTCGAGACCGAGCGCGTGCTCCCGCTCTTCCGTGGCGCGCCCGGCGGGCTCGTCCTCGGCGGTGTTGACCGAGCTGGTGCCCTTGCGGCCCAGGAAGAGGAAGAGCGCGCCGAACGCCAGCACCACCAATCCCCAGGAGAGGTTGATGTTGTGCCCCAGCGAGCGCTGGTAGATCGCCTTGTCGGCGAAGAGCCCGTAGCCGGTGAGCAGCAGCCCCAGCAGCGTGAACAGCGCGCCGATCGGCATCCGGATGTCGAGGTTCATGGTCGTATCCGCCCGCTCAGAAGAAGATCAGGTTCAGCGCCAGCGTCATCGCCAGCACCACCACCGCCAGCGGACCCGGGCGCCGGTACCACGGCTCGCCCTCGTCCTTCGGCCGCTCCGTCAGCGAATAGACCAGCCCGCGCAGCTCCTCGGCCGGCCGCGCCTTCGTCACCAGGCTCACCAGGATCGTCACCACGAAGCAGACGCTCCACGCCCAGATCGCCGTCCAGAAGTTCTGCGCCATCTCGCTGGGATACGCCGTGACCGCCGTCCCCAGCCATCCGCCCTTGATCCCCACCGCCGATCCCGCCGGCAGCGACAGCCCGTGGTGCACGGCCGCGGCGGTGGTGCCCGCCACCAGGCCCGTGAACGCGCCGTGGCCGGTGGTGCGGCGCCAGAACATCCCCAGCAGGAAGGTCGCGAACAGCGGCGCGTTCACGAACGCGAACACCAGCTGCAGCATGTCCATGATGTTGTTGAACTGCGTCGTCGCGTACGCCGTGGCCACCGACAGCGCGATGCCGAACACCGTGGCCATCCGCCCCATCCACAGGTAGTGCGCGTCGCTCTGCCCCTTGCGGATGTAGGCCTGGTAGATGTCGTACGTCCACACCGTGTTGAACGCCGTCACGTTCCCCGCCATCCCGCTCATGAACGACGCCATCAGCGCGGTGAGCCCCAGCCCGAGCAGCCCCGGCGGAAAGTAGTGCCCCAGCATCAGGGGGATCGACAGGTCGTAGTTGAGCGTCCCGTCGGCCTTGGCCGGCAGCTCGAAGCCGCTCGCGCCCGCCTGCGTGGTCAGCGCGATCGCGATCATCCCGGGGAGGATCACCAGCGCGGGGAAGAGCATCTTGGGGAACGCGGCGATCAGTGGCGTGCGCCGCGCGGCCGACATCGAATCGGCCGCCATCGCCCGCTGCACCACCAGGAAGTCCGTCGTCCAGTAGCCGAACGAGAGCACGAAGCCCAGCCCGAACACGAGCCCGATCACG
>DASQLJ010000127.1:0-3492 GCA_035630095.1 Longimicrobium sp. | reverse complement strand
CCTCACCCTGCCGCTTCGCGGCTGTCCCTCTCCCAAAACGACCTGGGAGAGGGACCCGGGCTCGCTTCGCTCGCGGCTACTTCGGTGTGCGCCGAGGCCGTGGGGCGCGGACGCAGACTGTCGTGGAGCGGGGACGTCGAGGGGCGAGATGGGTCGAGCGATGGTCGACGTCGGGGGATGACGAGACGTTCTTTCCGTCTCCGCGCCGTCGCTAGAGGCGGGCGAGGGTGCGGACGTCGTCGCGCATGCTCTCCTCGGTGGCGCCTTCGGTGATGACGACGCGAAGGTTGCCGGCGCGGTCGATGCCGTAGATGCCGGCGCTGTGCGCGAGGGGCCCGGCCGAAGCGGCAGACACGTTGTGGGAAGCGTGGGTGTCGTGCCCAAAGGAAGGCGAGGCGGGGGCGGCGCGCGCCCAGGAAGGCGAGGCGGGAGCGGATTTTCCATCCCGCGGCATCACGTACACGCTGTAGCCCTGCCACGCGGCGGCCAGCGCGGCCGAGTCGCCGGTGAGCGCGGTGACGCCCGGGCCGAAGCGCGAGGCGTACCGGCGCAGCACGTCGGGGGTGTCGCGCTTCGGGTCCACCGTGACGAAGAGGATGCGCGCGCCGCCTGCGTCGTCGCCCAGCTCGCGAACGGCGCGGGCGAGGCGGTCGAGCGTGAGCGGGCAGACGTCGGGGCAGCTCGTGTAGCCGAAGAACACCAGCACCGGCCGGCCGCGGTAGCTGGCGAGCGTCGCCGGGCGTCCCTGCGTGTCCACCAGCCGGAACTCCGGGGGGGGCTCGACGACGTCGTACGTGGTGCCGTGGAAGGCGGGGGCGCGCGGGATGGCCAACCAGGCGGCGTAGGCGCCGGTGCCGGCCAGCACCGCCACGATCGCGAGCACCATCGGCACCAGCGGCGGCCGGGAGCGAGTCGTCATCAAAGTGTGTCGTGGAGGTCGATTCCAGTGGCGCCGCCGGGGTCGGGCGGACGAGCCCAAGCGGCGGCGCGGGAAGAATATAGCCACGATCCGGCGGCTGGGCGAGCGGGGGCGCCGGGTGGCGCGCTTGTCGCGTGCGGGCGCGCGGGCTACGTTCCGCCGCCCGAGAGGGATGGGGCTTTCGCGATCAACGGCGGATGGGGAAGACGATGGAGCTGGCGGAGCTGGAGCGCACGGTCGGCGAGGCGTATCGCGACCGCGAGCTGCTGAAGCGGGAAGGCGCGCGCGAGGCGGTGGAGGCCGTGATCGAGCGGCTGGACCGCGGCGAGCTGCGGGTGGCCGAGAAGACGGACGGCCAGTGGCGCGTGAACGCGTGGGTGAAGGAGGCGATCCTCCTCTACTTCGCGCTACGTCCGCTGGAGCCGATCGAGGCCGGCGACCTGAGCTTCTACGACAAGATCGAGACCAAGCGGAACCTGCGCGAACAGGGGATCCGCGTGGTTCCGCCGGGCGTCGCGCGCTACGGCAGCTTCCTGGAGCCCGGCTGCGTGCTGATGCCCGGCTACGTGAACATCGGCGCCTGGGTGGGCGCGGGGACGATGGTGGACACCTGGGCCACCGTGGGCTCGTGCGCGCAGGTGGGCCGCAACGTCCACCTCTCGGGCGGCGTGGGGCTGGGCGGCGTGCTGGAGCCCCCCGGCGCGCAGCCGGTGATCGTGGAGGACGGCTGCTTCATCGGCTCGCGCAGCATCGTGGTGGAGGGCGTGGTGGTGGAGGAGGAGGCGGTGCTGGGCGCCAACGTCGTCCTCACCGCGTCGACCCCGATCGTGGACGTCACGGGGAGCGAGCCGGTGGTGACCAAGGGGCGCGTCCCCGCGCGTTCGGTCATCATCCCCGGCACCATGCCCAAGGCGTTCCCGGCGGGCACCTTCCACGTCCCCTGCGCGCTGCGCATCGGCGAGCGCAAGGCATCCACCGACCGGAAGACGTCGCTGAACGACGTGCTCCGCACCTTCAACGTGCAGGTCTGATGGCCGACGCCACTTCCGCGGACGTGACGCAGCGCGAAAGCTCCGCCGGCGTGCGCGACGAGCTGGCGGCGCTCACGCTGGAGCTCTGCCGCATCCCAAGCGAAACGAAGCACGAGGCCGAGATCGCGAGCTGGATCCAGCGGCGCTGCACCGAGGCCGCGGGCACGGGGAGCGTCACGCGCATCGGCAACTCCGTCGTCTGCGACCCGTGCAACCACGCGGCGGACCGGCAGTCGCTCCCGGCCGTGGCGCTGGTGGGCCACCTGGACACGGTGAAGTGCGCCGAGGTGCAGGACTACGAGATTCGCGACGGCCGCGTCTACGGCTGCGGCTCCAGCGACATGAAGGCGGGGGTGGCGGTGATGCTGGCGCTGCTGGACCGCTGGCGGGAGCTGGAGGGGGCGCGCCCGGTGTGGATCTTCTACGACGCCGAGGAGGGTCCGGCGGAGGAGAACGGGCTGCAGCCGGTGCTGGACAGCGGCGTGCTCCCGCCGCTCGACTTCGCGTTCATCCTGGAGCCCACCGACATGGGGCTGCAGCCGGGGTGCATGGGCACCCTCCACGCGTCCGTCACCGTCGCGGGCACCCGGGCGCACAGCGCGCGCCCCTGGCAGGGCGAGAACGCCATCCACCGCGCGATCCCGCTGCTGGAGCGCTTCGCCGCGCTGGAGCGGCGGCCGGTGCAGTTCGGCGAGCTCACCTTCTACGAGGTGTTCGTGCTCACGCAGGCGCTCACCGCCAACAGCAAGAACGTGGTGCCCGACGCGCTGGTGCTGAACGTGAACGTCCGCTTCGCCCCCGGCAACACGGCCGCGAACGCCGAGGCCGAGCTGCGCGCGATCGTGGGCGGCCTGGGCCAGGTGGAGGTCACCGACAGCGCCCCCAGCGGCGACGTGCACCTGGACCACCCGCTGATCCGCGACTGGCTGGCGCGCGAGGCGCTGCCGGTGCGGCCCAAGCAGGCGTGGACCGACGTGGCGCGCTTCACCTCCAACGGCATCGCGGCGGTGAACTTCGGCCCGGGCGAGACGTCGCAGGCGCACCAGGCGAACGAGTGGTGCTCGGTGGAGTCGCTGGAGTTCTGCTACCGCTCGCTGCGGCGCTTCTTCGTGAAGTCGGAGGACTGAACGGCGGGGTTGGGCGTGTTCGGCGCTGAGACGCCGAACCGGGCTGCGCGCTGCGTAGGGCACGATACGACCGTGCCCAACGCAGCCGGGCCCACGGCGGCCCGCCCAAGCATCGTCTCGACGGAGATGACGGTGCAGGCGGGCCGCCGCGTTCCCGGCCCTCCGGGCGCGCATCCCTCACGCGCCGGCGCGTCTCCGCCGACGCCGCTCCGCCAGACGCGTCGCGACGAAGTAGCCGCGAGCGAAGCGAGCCCAGGTCCCTCCCCCAGGTTGTTTTGGGGGAGGGACAGGCGCCGCCAGGCGCCAGGGAGAGGGCCCCGCGGCGCCACCGAAGCGCTCCCTCGCCAGTCTCCACTCCGACAGCCTGCACTCTCGCACTCTCGCACTTTCGCACTTCCCAGCATGAACCCCATTC
>DASQLJ010000126.1:0-4744 GCA_035630095.1 Longimicrobium sp. | reverse complement strand
TGGTCCCTCTCCCAGGTCGTTTTGGGAGAGGGACAGCCGCGAAGCGGCAGGGTGAGGGCCCGCGGGGCCGGCGCGCGCAAGGAGTCCCTCGGGAGCCCTATCCCCATCTCCCGATGTCCGCTGTTTTTTCCGCACCTGCCGCTCCACCCGGAACGCAGCGTGCATCCACCGCGCGCCCGGCGGACCGGCAACCGGCAACCGGCGGACCGGCAATCGGACACCAGGGAGAAGACGATGGGAAAGACGCCCGAGCGGCGCGCGTCGGACCGGAAGGGGGTGAAGATGCTGGGGTGGGTGGCGTGCCTGGCCCTGGCGGCGTCGCTCACCTACACCTTCGTGAAGGCGCTGGTCAACGGGCCCGACGAGGTGGACCCGCTCTTCTTCGCCCTGCAGACGCTGGCCAGCCTGCTCTTCCTGGTGTACTCGCTGCGGCTCGGGAACCGGGTATTCGTGGCCGCCAACTGCGTGGCCCTGGTGAACGCCGTCGGAACGCTGGTGGTGGCCGCCACGGCGCGCTGAGCGGCGCTCATCCCCACGGCCGCGGCAGGTGCCGCAAACCCGTGTCGCCGCGCGGGTTTCCGCCTTGCGCCACCGGTGCCGTGAATGTATCGTGCTGCGTCGCACGGCCATCATACCCGAGACCCGCACCCCCCGTCCCGTCTGTCCGGGCCCGCCACGCGCGGTTTCCCGGAGCATCATCGCAAAGCACCCAAGGAGACTCGCAATGAGACGAAGTCTGGCAATCGCCGGCGCCGGCCTGTTCGCGTGCGCGGCGGTTGGCACCCCGCTCCACGCGCAGGGGTCGGCTGTCGACCAGCAGAGCGCCTGCATGACCGGGCGCGTGGGCGCAGGTGTGGCCTCGCCCTGTGACGACGCCTCGGGCATCTACTTCAGCCCCGCGGGCCTCGCCCAGCAGGGGAGCGCCTTCAGCGTGGGCGTCACGCTGGTCAACGCAGGGAACGACTTCACCTACGACGTGGGCGCCGCGCCCGCGGGGAGCCCCACCCGCATCGAGCGCGACCGCGAGACCGTGCCGGTCCCGCAGGCGTTCCTCTCGTACAAGGTGCATCCGCGCCTGGCCGCCGGCATCGGCGTGTTCGCGCCCTTCGGCCTGGGGATCAAGTGGCCGGTGTGCTCGCTCGAGAGCTCGCCCGGCGGCTGCGGCGACGGCGGCGAGAACTTCGAGGGGCGCTACACGGGCTACGACAACGCGCTCCGCGCGGTGATGATCCAGCCCACCCTCTCGTTCGACCTGATCCCCGGCCGCCTCTCGGTGGGCGCGGGGCTCGACTACGTGCGCGGCAGCATCGAGGTGCACCAGCGCGCCGACGCGCCCACCATCGGGCTGCGCGGCCGCGACGTGGCCGACGTGACGCTCAAGGGCGACGGCACCGGCCTCACCGCCAACGTGGGCGCCATCCTGCACGTGGGGCAGAACACCTCGATCGGCGTGCGCTACCTGCACTCCACCGAGATCGACTTCACCGGCGACGCCGCGTTCGTGCAGGTGCCCACCGGCACCATCTTCGACCCGATCCTGGCGGCGCAGTTCGCCACCGGCGGGCCGTTCACCAACCAGGGGATCGCCACCAGCATCAAGTTCCCGCACCAGCTGGTCGCCGGCATCAGCTTCCGCCCGGTGGAAGTGCTGAACCTGCTCTTCGACTACCAGCGCACCGGGTGGTCGAGCTTCGACCAGTTCGACGTGGACTTCCAGGGCACCAGCCCCGACCGCGTGCTCACGCTGGACTACCGCGACACCAACACGTACCGCCTGGCGGCCGACTTCATGTACAGCGACGCGCTGTCGTTCCGCGCCGGCTTCCGCTACAACACCGCCGCCACGCCGCGGGCCACGCCGTTCCTCCCCGAGGGCGAGCGCAACTACTACACGGCCGGCATCGGCTGGCGCGTCACCCGGGCGCTCTCGGCCGACTTCGCGTACCAGTACATCAACCAGCCCACCCGCCGCGGCGCCGTGCGCCCCGACGAGCCGTCGATCGGCACCTACGACGCCTTCGGCCAGACCTTCGGCTTCACGCTGGCGTACCGCTGGGGCGCCCGCCCGATGGGCCAGTGACGGAAACCGACATCTGCTCGTCCGGTAAACATATGGACAACCCCTCAGGGAGATTCGCATGAGAGTGGCAACCCGTCGCCCCCTGCTCGCCGCGGCCGCGCTGGCCACGCTGGCGCTGGGCGGATGCGTGGGCGATGACCAGAGCATCGCCAACGTGCAGAACCCCGCCAACGGCGGGGTGCTGTTCCAGCGCTACGTGGCGCTGGGCAACTCGATCACCGCCGGCTTCCAGTCGGCCGGGATCCTCGATTCGCTGGAAGTCCGCTCGTACGTGAACGTGCTGGCCACGCGCGCGTCGGTCCAGCGCTTCGGCCAGCCGCGGCTCGCCGGGGCCGGCTGCCCGCAGCCGATGACGGCGCCGCTCACCCCGGCGCCGGCCGCCCCCGCGGGCGCGCCGTGCTTCCGGGTGGACAGCATCGCCTACACGCAGAACCTGGCCGTCCCCGGCGTGCGCATCGCCGACCTGTTCGCCACGCCCACCAACCCCACCAGCGCCAGCCAGCGGCTGTACGGGCTGCTCACCGGCGGCAAGAGCCAGGTGCAGGCCATGCTCGACGCGCGGCCCACCTTCGTCTCGGTGTGGATCGGCAACAACGACGCGCTCGCGGCCGCGCTGGGCGGCGTGCTCGGGCCCACGACGGCCGGCGCCGACTCCAACCTCACCCGGCTCTCGGCGTTCCAGACCAGCCTCAACAACCTGGCCACCGCCGTCAAGCAGACCGGCGCCCAGGGCGCGCTGCTGGTGGGCGTGGTCGACGCGGTCACCGCCGCGCCGCTGATCCAGCCGGGGGCGTACTTCTTCCTGGCGCGCGACGCGGCCACGGGGCGCTTCAACGGCAAGCTGGTGAACAACAATTGCTCGCCGGTGAACAGCCTGGGGCAGCCCAACCCGCTGGCGGCCAACATGGTCAGCTTCCAGATCGTGGCCGACAACGCCTTCCCCGAGATCAACTGCGACCCGGCCGCCTACGCGGTGGGCGACCCGCGCCGCGGCGTGTACCTGCTCGACACCGACGAGCAGGTGGTGGTGCGCGCGCGCGTGGCCGCGTACAACGCGGCGATCTCGGCGACGGCCACGGCCAACAACTGGGCCTACGTCGACCCGAACGCGGTCTTCGCGCCCCTGCTGATCGCCAAGAACGCGCAGGGCCGCTACCAGAACGTGCGCAAGTGCCAGGACCTGCCCAGCGCCACCAACGCGGCGGCGTTCCAGGCGGCGGTGCTCAACTCGTGCCCGGTCCCCGGGGCCACGGCGGCGCCCAACTTCTTCGGGTCGCTGATCTCGTTCGACGGCGTGCACCCCTCCACCGAGGCGCACCGCATCCTGGCGACCGAGTTCGCGCGGGCCATCAACACCAAGTACGCCACGCAGATCGCCATCTCGTGACGTAGCGGTTTTCGGCAGGCTGGTTAGGCGGGGCGGCTCCAGGTCGGGGCCGCCCCGCTTCGTTTGTCGCGGTCCAACTCGGTCGGACGGAAGAGGAACGGCGGGGCGCGGGCGTGTCCCTCCGCTGCGCTCCGGGCCGGGCTGCGCGCTGCGTAGGGCACGATACCGCCGTGCCCAACGCAGCCGGGCCGCCGCCGCCACGATACAGCCGTGTCGGCGCCGTCCCGGCCCTCCGGGCGCGCATCCCTCACGCGTCCATGCACTTCGGTGAATTTTCCCCATCACGGATTAGTGCGATCACGCAGGCTCCCCGAGCGTCCGATCCCCCACGCAGTTGACCCGGGCGGCGCCCGCGATGAACCGGGGGAAGCCCGAAAGCCGTCGCACGGGGCGCGGCGAGGGTGTAGATTCTCCCGTGGAACCTTCAGTGGACCCGGAGAGGCATGAGCGAACCCACCCCCCCGGCGGGGATCCCGCCGTCGATCGACCGCATCCTGCGGCGCTTCGCCACGCTGTCGCCCGACATGACGCGGCAGGCGCTGGTGCAGTACGCCAACAAGCTTCCGCCGCTCCCCGAGCGCTTCCAGGGGCTCGACGCGGCGCAGTACCGCGTGCACGAGTGCCAGACGCCCGTGGCCATCTACCCCGAGGTGGTGGACGGGCGGATGCACTTCCACGCCGACGTCCCGCGCGAGAGCGCCGCCATCCGCGCGCTGCTGGCCATGCTCTTCGAGGCGCTCAACGGCCAGCCGCCCCAGGCCACCCTCGCCATCCCCCCCGACTTCGTGCGCCAGGTGATGGGGAAGATCGGCCTGCAGGCGCGCGAGGCGGGCCTCAGCGCCATGGTGGAGCGCCTCAGGCGCGCCGCCCGCCAGGCCGCCGCCGAGGCGTGAACCGGCCCGACCCTTTCCCGTACCCGAAGCTCTGGAGCGCGTCCGCCCGTCCGACGCGGGCGCCGCGCGGCGGGCGTGGGGAAATAAGCCACCCCGCCGCCCCCCGCGCTCCCTTGCGCCGGGCCGTCTCGCGCGTTCTTTTGTCGCGCCGAATGAACAGGAGACTCGATTCGATGCAACGCGCTTTCCCCGGCCTTTCGCGCCTGACGCTCGCAGCGCTGGCGCTGGCCGCCGCCACGGGGTGCCGCCCCGGCGGCGAGTACGGCTTCGACCGCGTGACGCACCGCGAAGAGCCCGCGGTGCCGCAGGCCACCAACCCCGACCCGCCCCCGGTGCCCGCCGGCGGCCTGGCGGCGGCCGCGCAGGCCAAGCTGGTCGCGACCA
>DASQLJ010000125.1:0-2909 GCA_035630095.1 Longimicrobium sp. | reverse complement strand
CCCCCGCTGGCCCTCACCCTGCCGCTGCGCGGCTGTCCCTCTCCCAAAACGACCTGGGAGAGGGACCTGGGGCGCTTCGCGCCGGCTCCTTCAGCTCGCGCGGAGGCGACTACGGGAGCAGCGGGGTTTCTTGCGTGCGCCAGCACCGCGGGCCCTCACCCTGCCGCTGCGCGGCTGTCCCTCTCCCGAACTGCAGGAGAGGGACTTGGGGCGCTTCGCGCCGGCTCCTTCAGCTCACGCCGAGGCTACTTCGGGAGCAGCGGAATTTCTTGCGTGCGCGAGAATCCCGGCCACACCAAAGCCAGTAGTCCGCGAAGGCGGACTTCGTGTGGTTGTTGCAGCGAATTCATTCGCCCTGCTGGCGGCGATCCCGTCCCCCTGCTCGTTGCGCGATCTCCACCCGTCGCTTGTTGCGCGATCTCCATCGTTCCTGCCGCGCACTCCGATGCTTACCTCACCGCGGCTCGCTGGCCCGCACCGTCTGCCCCTGGTGCCAGGCAAGCAGCACGCCGCGCGGGGTGGAGGCCAGCGCGGGCGCGCGGCCGGTGCGCTCGCGGGCGACCACGTCCACGCGGCCGTCCTCCACGCGGGCAAGGGTGAGCGGCCCCTCGGCGGTGCGGCGGTCGTCCCAGGCGGCCCACACGCGGTCGCCCTCGGCGGCGAGTGCGACCTGGCTGGGCGGCACCCACCCGCCTTGCAGCAGCGCCGCCGGCGCCCCGAACGACCGCCCGCCGTCCGCCGACGAGGCGTGCCACAGCCCCTGCCGGCCCTCCTTCCCCGTGTACCAGGCCACGTGCAGCCGCCCCCGCGCGTCCACCGCCAGCGACGGCCCGGCGTGCGGGCAGCCGGGGAACACCCAGCCGTCCGCGTGCACCCGCACCGGCGCGCCGAACGCCGCCGCGCCGGGCGCCAGCCGCGCCACCACCACGTCGCGCACGTCCCCCGCGTACACCTTCCGCCAGCCGACGAAGACCGAGCCGTCCTCTCCGATCGCCAGCGAGGTGCGGCAGCAGGGGCACACGTCGCCGTCCACCACCATCTCCGGCCCGAACGTCTTGCCGCCGTCCGTCGACCTCGCCACGCGCACCTCGCCGCCGGGAAGCGTGGGATCCTCCGCCATCCCGCCGCCGTGGCCGTGCCCGGTCCTGGGTTGCCCCGCAGGCTTTGTGGACGCGACGGCGGCCGGCGCCGCGCGTGGGCGGTGGCGGGCGCGCTCGGCGTCGCGCACGCGCGAGTCCAGCCAGCTCACCCACACCGTGCCGTCCTTGTCCACCGCGACGTTGTGGAAGGTGTGCGACGACGGCATCCCGCCCGCGTCGGCGTTCACCGTGACCGCAGGCGCGAAGGTGCGGCCGCCGTCGGTCGAGCGCGCCAGGCGCAGGTCGCTCGCGGGGAAGCGGCGGCCGGGGACCTCGCGATTGGTCTGCCACGCCACGTACACGGCGCCGCCGGGGCCGGCGGCCACCTGCGCGGGCGCCTGCTCGTGCGGCGCGGCGTCGCCGGCGCGGTCGTTCACGCGCACGGCCGGCCCGTACCCGCCCCCCTCCGCCCGCGCCAGGTACACGTTCCCCGCGCCGCCCTCCATCCCCACCCACGCCACCAGCCGCACGCCCTCCTCGTCCGCCGCGACGGTGGGGTTCGAGGCGTTCGCGGCCGCCAGCGTGGCCGCCGGCGCCAGCGCGGGGCGGCGCGCCACCGCCGCCGCGGTCAGCCCGGCCGCGGCGAGCGCCACCGCGCCGGCGATCATCCAGCGAGTCTTCATCGGTCGTCTCCTCAGTAGCCGGCGCGAAGCTGCACGCCCAGGTACAGCGAGCGCGGCATCCCGGGGGCCAGCTCCTCGCCGCGCGCCACGGTGAACTGCGCCGCCTCGGCGTAGCGCTCGTCCAGCACGTTGTTCATCCGCCCCACCAGCTCCACCCCGCCGCGCACGGGGAGCGTGGCGTGCAGGTTCACCAGCGAGTGGCCGTCGTAGCGGTGCGTGTTCTCGGGGTCCATCCAGTAGCGCCCGATCCGCTGCCACTCGGCCGAGAGCCGCGCGGCGCCCGCGGCGTAGCCCAGCCGCGCGTTCAGCAGGGTGCGCGGGGCGCTCTCCATCTCCTTCCCCGCGTAGTCCACCCCCGGCCGCGGCGACCATTCGACGTACGTGTGCCGGGCGCGGCTGTAGCTCACGTCCGCGCGGAGGCCGGCGGGAAGCTGGATGCCCGCGCCCGCCTCCACGCCGCGGTGCAGCGTGCCGCCGGCGTTCACCGTCTCGCGCGTGCCGTCGGGGTTGGTGAACGCCAGCACGTCGTTGCGGATGCGCATCCGGTAGGCGCTCGCCTGGTAGCCGAACCGCCCGAGCTGCCCGCGCGCGCCGGCCTCGACGCTGGTGGCGTCCACCGGCCTCAGCCCCACCGTGTTGTCGGCCTGCCCCTGGCGGAAGAGCTGCCCCTCGCTCGGCGAGCGGAAGCCCGTGCCGTAGCTGGCGAAGACGGAGAGCGCGCGCCCGGCCTGCCAGGTGGCCCCCAGCTTGGGCGACAGGTGGTGATAGTCCACCGAGGTGTCGGCGGGACGGCGGTACTTCCCCGTCGTCACCGTGCCGAGATGGTTGTCGTAGTCGAAGCCGATGTTGTCCCAGCGCACGCCGCCGGTCAGCCGCAGCCGCTCGGCCGGCGCCACCTCGGCCTGCAGGTAGGGCGAGGCGCCGTGGAAGGAGACGGCGTAGTCGTAGACGCGCTCCACCACCTGGTAGCTGTTGAACACCTGGCCGGTGCGCGTGGTCTGGATCAGGTCCTCGCGGCGGAAGCCGGGGCTGTGCTCCACGTCCACCCCCGCGATCAGGCGGGCGCGCAGCGCGTCCACGTACACGCGGTACTTGGCCAGCGCGCCGAAGGAGCGGTGGCCGGTGGTGTAGACGGTGGGGTCGTAGG
>DASQLJ010000124.1:0-2264 GCA_035630095.1 Longimicrobium sp. | reverse complement strand
CGGGCGCGCGACGCCGCGCCTTCACGCCGGTCCGAGTGGAAGTGTGAGACGTGCTGATTTCCGGAAAAGATCATGAATCCGGATGTGCCACCTGGCGTACTGCTACGCCTGGAGGACGCAGTTCCGCCATGTGGAACACATGTTTGCAAATATATGTGGGAAGACGATTTAGAGAGTGTTGCGCGCGTCTTGATGGATGACTATCATCGTGCCGCGCAGAGTTTGCCGGGGGCCGCAGGGCTCCCGCCCTCCCCGGCCGGCCGGACTGCGTTTCCCATCGTTCCAGGCACGTCCGCACCGGACGAAGCGTCGCGCCCTCCAGGCGCGCGCAGGCCGTCTTTAGTCGCTGCGAACACTGCCGTGAGGCCCGAAGCCGCTCGCCCGCGCAACGGTGGCGGACTCGCCTTTCCCACGTCCCGGAGGATGCCCATGGACCGCACCCGATCCCAGCCGCCCCCGCGCGCGCCGCGCCGCCCGTGGGCGCCCCCCGCGGTCGATCCGCTTCCCCGCCTCACCGAGCTCACCCTCCAGACCGGCCCCGGCATCCCGGGGAACGGCGGCCCCGGCGGCGGCGGAAGCACGGTGATCCCGTGAGCGGCGCGCGCATCCACTCGCGGCGCGCCGGCCGCGCGGCGCTGGTGGCCCTGCTGGCCGCCGCCGCCGCGTGCGCCGACCGCAACCCCGCCGGCCCCGATCCGCATGGCCCCGGCGGCCCCCTTGAGCCGCCACCCCCCGGGCTCAACCTGCAGCCGATGGTCTGCCGGGGGAACTTCGCCGAGAAGACGGTGGTCTGCGCCCCGCCCCGCCCCAGCGGCGAGGCCGCGGGCGACCTGATCATCGGCGGGCAGAACATCAACGTGAAGCTCACCTCCAGCAACGTCGCCTACGACAGCGGCACCGGGCGCTTCACCTTCGACGTCACCGTCCAGAACCTGATCCCCCAGCCCCTGGGGACCACCGACGGCACCACGCTGGCCCCGGGCGGCGTCAGCGTCTTCTTCACCAGCGGCCCCACCGTCACCGGCGGAACCGGCAGCGCCTCCGTCGTCCCCGACGGGTTCGGCACCTTCACCGCGGGCGGGCAGGCCTACTACGCGTACGGCGAGGTCCTCGAGCAGACCGAGGTCTCGGCGCCGGTCCAGTGGACGCTGATCATGCCGCCCACGGTGGTGAGCTTCGAGTTCATCGTCATGGTCTCGGCCCCCGTGCAGTTCCCCGACGGGTACATCACGCTGGACGGCCAGCTTCCCGGCTACTCCTTCGGGTCGCTGCGCCCCGGCGTGACGGAGCCGCTCACCGCCGCCTCCGTCGACGCCTTCGGCACCGTGATCCCGGGGACCACCATCACCTTCGCCACCACCGACCCGCTCTGCGCGTCGGTGAACTCGGGGACGGGGGTGGTGACGGGGGTGCGCTTCGCCTCGTGCGACATCACCGCCACCGACGGCACGCGCAACGGGTCGATGACCTTCGACGTCACCGGGATCACGCGCCTCTGGGACGGCGACGTCTCCAGCGACTGGCAGGTGGACGGCAACTGGGCGGCCGGGCTCGTCCCCGCCACCGCCGACTCCGTCTCCATCCCCACCGGGGTGCCCAACTTCCCCGCCCTGACGCAGAACGTCGTCATCGGCGGCGTGACCGTGGCCGACGGCGCCACCCTCACGCTGGGCGCCTTCGGCCTGACCGCCAACGCCGACGTGGCCACCGGGAGCACCGCCGGCTCGGGGATCCTGGGCGGCGGCGCGGGCGTGCTGTCGCTGGCGGGGACCGGCACGGTGCGTGGCCGCGTCCCCTCGATGCTGGTGACGGGCACCTACGCCCTCTCCGGCGACCTCTTCGTGGTCGCCCCCGAGCAGATCGACGCCGGCTCGCTCCAGAACGACGCCTTCGAGATGCAGGTCGTCTCGCAGTGAACCCACACTCACGACCCCGCTCCGGAGACACCGAGATGACTCGACGCAAGCTTCCCATGGCCGCCCTGGCGGCCGCCCTCCTGGCCCTCGGCGGCGCCGCGCTCGCGCCGGCCACCGCGGACGCCCAGGCCGCCACCCTCCTCCGCCTCCGCGCCGGCGCGCCGCTGGGCGAGCGCCTCCAGGTGGACAGCTCCGGCGCCTTCACCGCGTTCGGCTTCGTCCGCGACGTGGGCAACACCAGCGGGTGCGCCGCGCAGCTCAACGCCACCGGCGCCGGCACCCGCTTCATGTGGCTTCCGTGCCGCGGCTCGCTCCGCTTCGGCCGCGTCCCCGTGGGGCAGACCAATT
>DASQLJ010000123.1:0-6741 GCA_035630095.1 Longimicrobium sp. | reverse complement strand
GTTGACTTCTCCAACGACCTCAACCCCGGCGACAGCTACCAGATCCTCTACGAGCGCACCGTGCGCCCCGACGGCACCGCTCGCCGCTCGCGCCTGCTGGCCGTGCGCTTCCTCCTCAGCGGCCGCCTGTACGACGCGTATCTCTACAGCCACAACGGCCAGGACGGGTGGTACGACGGCCGCGGCGAGTCGATGAAGCGCGGCTTCCTGCGCGCGCCGGTGGAGTTTCGCCGCATCAGCTCCGGCTTCACCCTGGCCCGCTTCCATCCCATCCTGCACCGCTGGCGCGCCCACGTCGGCATCGACTACTCCGCCTCCTCCGGCACCCCGGTGCGCGCGGTGGCGGACGGCGTGGTGCGCCGCGCCGGGCGCGCGGGGGGCTACGGCAACGTGCTCGACGTGGCGCACGCCCGCGGCTACTCCACCCGCTACGGGCACCTGCGCGGCTTCGCCAGGGGGATCCGCGCGGGGACGGCGGTGAAGCAGGGGCAGGTGATCGGCTACGTGGGGATGACGGGGCTCGCCACCGGCCCCCATTTGCACTACGAGTTCCGCCAGAACGGCCGGCCGATCAACCCCGCCTCGGTGAAGGCGATCCAGGCCGCGCCCGTCGCTTCCGGCCGCAACTCGCGCTTCCGCGCGACGGTGGAGGCGCGCGTGGCGGCGATGGAGCGCGAGGCCGGCGTGAAGCTCGCCGAGCGCCCGCGCAGCGAGCGGACCCGGCGCGGCCGTGCCGAGTAGCGCCTTCGCCGTGTACCCCGCCATCGACCTGCGCCGCGGCCGCTGCGTGCGGCTGGAGAAGGGCGAGGCGGCGCGCGAGACCGTCTACGGCGACGACCCCGTGGCCGTCGCACGGACCTTCGCCGAGGCCGGAGCCGAGTGGATCCACGTGGTGGACCTGGACGCCGCGTTCGGCGACGGGTCGAACCGCGCGCTGATCCGCTCCCTCGTCGCGTCCACCGAGCTGCGGGTGCAGACGGGCGGCGGGCTGCGGACGGAGGAGGACCTCGCCGAGGTGCTGGACGCCGGCGCGGCGCGGGCGGTGATCGGCACCGCGGCGATCGAGAACCCCGAACTGGTCCGCCGCGCGGTGGAGCGCTGGGGCGCGGATCGCGTCGCCGTGGGGCTGGACGCGCGCGGCCGCCGTCCCGCCGCGCGCGGGTGGACGGAGGAGAGCGGCGAGGACCTGTTCGACCTGGCCGCGCGGATGGTGGAGATGGGCGCGAGCACCATCATCCACACCGACATCGAGCGCGACGGGATGCTGGGCGGCCCCAACGTCTCCCTCTCCTCCGAGCTCGCCGCGGCGTCGGGGGCCAGCGTGATCGTATCGGGCGGCGTGGGCGGGGCGGAGCACGTCGAGGCGGCGCGCGGAGGACGCGGGATCGTGGGAATCATCGTGGGCAAGGCCATCTATGAAGGCAGGATCGACCTGGCCCGCGTGATCCGTGGCGGCCGGGGGGAGGGCTGATGCCGCAGGTGCACATCCGCGGCGTCCATCGCCACGGCCTCAGCCGCGAATCGGTCGCCGTCGTGATCCAGCAGTACACGGGGATGGGCTTCCTGGAGGCGCGCGCCGCCGCCACCCGCGCCGTCGCCGGCGAGCGCGTCTCGGTGGACGTGGACGACTTCTACGCCGTCTACGAGCTGGCCGACCTGCTCACCGACATGGGCGTGGACGCCGAGGCGGACGAGAGCGACTACTGACGAAGCCGGCCCGGGGGCTCTACGTCCCCGGAAACCGGGGCGTGACGCTGCAGGGGTAATGTTCGTCCTCCAACGGTGGACAGACAGGTAATTCACGTCGTGAGATGGCGCGCGATGCGCTCCGGTCCGGTGCAAGGGTGCGTGGTCGAGCGTAACTGATACCTTGACGCGTTGCAGTTTGGGCACTAGCGTTGGTGGCAAATCCACGCGATCGCGTCTTCAAATTTCGGCTTAGTTCTGGCGGCGGCGAACTTTACACGCTGTGCGCGGTATCTGGATCGTCGGATTTCTCCAAGTGTCGTGGCGGGCTCCGTTCCCGTCTCGTACCGGCCGGTGTGCACGTGCCCCTACTCGTCCCCGCATTCCTGGTCGCCGCGCTGGCGGCGTTCGTCATCACGCCGCTGCTGCTGCGCGTGCTGCTGGCGAACGGCGTCTACGGCCACTCGCGGATCCGCGAAGGCGTGGAGCACAATCCCGTTCCGCGCCTGGGCGGGGTGGCGGTGTGCATCGCCACCACCGGGGCGATCCTCGCGGTGCTCCCGCTCTCCGCGTGGGGCCCGGGGCTGGGGCTGGACCGGCCGGCCACCTTCTTCGCCGGGCTCCTGCTGGCGAGCTGGCTGGCGTTCGGCGCCGGCGTGGTGGACGACCTCTACAACCTTCCCCCCAAGACCAAGCTGCTCGCCCAGGTGGCCGCCGCGCTGATCGCGTGGCAGGCGGGCTTCCGCATCGAGCAGTTCACGCTCTTCGGCACGGTGGACCTGCACGCGCTCTCGCTGCCGGTGACGGTGCTGTGGATCGTGGGGGTGACCAACGCCTTCAACCTGATCGACGGGCTGGACGGGCTGGCGACGGCGATCGCGCTGGTGGCGCTCTCCACCACGCTGGCGATCTCGGTGGCGCTGGGGAACTGGGCGGCGGCGCTGGTGTGCGCGGCGCTGGCGGGGGCGCTGGTGGGCTTCTTCCGCTACAACTTCCGCCCCGCGCGCATCTTCATGGGCGACTCGGGGAGCCTGTTCGTGGGCTTCATGCTGGCGGTGCTCTCGGTGCACGGCGCCACCAAGAGCGCCACCGCCGTGCTCACCGTGGTGCCGATCCTGGTGCTGGCGCTGCCGCTGCTCGACACGGGGCTGGCGATCCTGCGCCGCTGGCTGCGCGGCCGCCCGATCTTCGGCGCCGACGAGCGGCACCTGCACCACCGGCTGCTGGCGATCGGCCTCACCCGCACCCGCGCGGCGGTGCTGCTGTTCGTGCTGGCCGCGGCGCTGGCGATGTTCGGGGTGATGCTCTTCTTCGCCCCGCAGCGCGCCGTCGTCTTCATCGCGGTGGCCGGCGGGTTCGCCTGCACGGCGCTGCTCCTGTTCGGCATCAAGCGGCTGGGCTACCACGAGTTCGTGGAGGCGGGCGCGGTGGTGGCCAGCGGGCCGGGGCGGCTGCGGCGCGCCATCCGCGACCGCATCCACGCGCGCGACGTGGCGCACGTGCTGGCGCACGCCGAGAGCATGGAGCACCTGCGCGCCATCCTGGCCGACAACGCCGAGGTGATGGGGCTGCTGGACCTGATGCTCTGCCGCTGCTCGTCGTCGGAAGGGCTGCGGGGCTCGCTGCCGGGCGACGTGTCCGCGGCCGCGCTCAAGGTGGACTTCCCCGTGCAGGTGAAGGATGCGCCCGAGGGCGACCCCTGGGTGCTGCGCGCCTGGTGCGACGGCAGCGACCCGCACGCGCTCCCCGACGCGGTGCGCATCGTGCACGTGCTGGCGGTGGTGGTGCAGGAGTGGATGGAGCACGGCCCCGCGCGCCGCCTCCCGCACGGCCACGCGGTGCCCGTCCCCGGCCCCGCGGTGGGATGAGCGGGACCCTCCGCACGGCGGGGACGACGGCGGCGCGGCGCGGGAGCGAGCTTCCGCGCCGTTTACTATTCTCCGGAGCCCCGTGGGGGATGCGGTGAAGGTCGCCTTCCTGAGCGCCACCGGCCGCATCGGCGGCGCGGAGCGGGCGCTGCTGGACCTGCTGGCCTCGCTGCGCGCGGCCGAGCCGGGGTGGGCGCTGCACCTGGTGGTGCTGGGCGACGGCCCGCTCGCGGAACGCGCGGCGGAGCTCGGCGTGGCCGTCCATCCCCTGCCGCTCCCGGCGCGGCTGGCGCGCTCGGGGGACGCGGGCGGCGGCTCGCGGCTGGCGCTGCTCGCCCGGCTGGCGGCCGCGGGGCCGGCGGGCGCGCGCTGGCTCCGGCGCCTGCGCGCGCTGCTGCGCGGGCTCGCGCCCGACGTGGTGCACAGCAATGGCTTCAAGGTGCACGCGGCGGGCGCGCTGGCGCTGCCCCCGGGGGCGCGCCTGGTGTGGCACGCGCACGACTTCACCGGCACGCGTCCGCTGATGGCCGCCGTGCTGCGCCGCCTGTCGACGCGCGCCTCCGCCGCCATCGCCGTCTCCCGCGCCGTGGCCGACGACCTGCGGCGCGTCTGCGGCCCGGGGCTCGCGGTGACGGTCGTCTACAACGCGGTGGACCTGGCGCGGTTCACGCCGGACGGGCCGCGCGCGGATCTCGCGACGCTCGCGGGGGTGGCGCCGGAGCCGGCGGGGACCGTCAGCGTGGGACTGGTCGCGACCATGGGGCTGTGGAAGGGGCACCGCGTGTTCATCGACGCTGTCTCGCGGCTCCCCGCCGGGCTGCCGCTGCGCGCCTACGTGGTGGGCGGGCCGATCTACGCCACGGCGGGGAGCGAGGTGGATCCCGCCCACCTGCGGCACCTGATCGCCGGGCACGGCTTGACCGATCGCGTGGGGATCACCGGCTTCGTGGACCGGCCGGCGGACGCCATGCGCGCGCTGGACGTGGTGGTGCACGCCAGCACCCGCCCCGAGCCCTTCGGCCTGGTGATCGCGGAGGCGATGGCGTGCGGGCGCGCCGTGATCGCCACCGCAGCCGGCGGCGCCGCGGAGATCGTGGACGACGGCGTGGACGCGCTGGCGGTTCCGCCCGACGACCCGGAGGCGCTGGCGGCGGCGATCCGCCGGCTGGTGGAGGACGCGGCGCTGCGGGCGCGGCTGGCCGCGGCGGGCCGGGCGAAGGCCGGGCGGCGCTTCGACCGCGCGCGGCTGGCGGCGGAGGTGGCGCCGGTCTACCGCGCGCTCGCCGGGGGACGCTGATGCGGGTCCTGCACGTGTACGCCGGCAACCTGTACGGCGGCGTGGAGGCGATGCTGGCCACCTTCGCCCGCGAGCGCGCCGTGGCGCCGGGGATGGAGCCCAGCTTCGCGCTGGCGTTCGAGGGGCGGCTCACCCGCGAGCTGCGCGCCGCCGGGGCCGACGTGCACCTGCTGGGCGGCGCGCGCCTGAGCCGGCCGTGGACGGTGTGGCGCGCCCGCCGGCGACTGGGGACGGCGATCGCGGAGGCGCGGCCCGACGTCGTCGTCCTCCACTCCGCGTGGACCTGGGCGGCCTTCGCGCCGGCCGTGGGGCGCGCGAAGCTGCCGGCGGTGTTCTGGCTGCACGACGCGGTCTCGGGCGACGGGGCCGAGCGGATGGCGCGGCGGACGCCGGCGCGGGTGGCGGTGTGCACCAGCGGCTTCGTGCGGGGGACGCTCCCCGCGCTCTTCCCGCACGCGCGCGCCGAGGTGGTGTATCCCTCCGTTCCCGCCCCGGCCGACTTCCGGGCCGAGCGCTTGGGCGTGCGGGCGGAGCTGGACACGGCGCCGGAGGCGGTGGTGATGGTGCAGGCCAGCCGCATGGAGCCGTGGAAGGGGCACCAGGTGCACCTGGAGGCGCTGGCGCGGATGGCGGGTGACGCGCGCTGGACCTGCTGGCTGGCCGGCGGCGCCCAGCGCCCGGCCGAGCTGCGCCACCGCGACGAGATGCGCGCGCTGGCGGGGCGGCTGGGGATCGGCTCGCGGGTGCGCTGGCTGGGCGAGCGCGCCGACGTGCCCCGCCTGCTGGCCGCGGCGGACGTGCTCTGCCAGCCCAACCTGCGCCCGGAGCCCTTCGGGATGACCTACGTGGAAGCGATGCACGCACGACTGCCGGTGGTGGCGGCCGCGACCGGCGGCGCCCCCGAGATCGTCACGCCCGAGACGGGGATCCTGGTGGCCCCCGGCGGCGCCGGCGCCACGACGGAGGCGCTGCGCCGGCTGGTGGACGACGCCGCGCTGCGGGCCCGCCTGGGCGCCGCGGGGCCGGCGCGCGCCCGCGCGCTCTGCGATCCGGGTCAACAGCTCGGCCGGCTGCACGAGATCCTGGCGGGGGTGGCGGGGTGACGCAGCTTTCGGTGGAGGAGCGCGCCCGGCGCTCCCTGGGCACCAGCGGCGAGGCCATCTACCGCATGGTGGCCGAGGCGATCGGGCCGCGGCACCCCGGCGGCGGCACGCTGGTGGACGTGGGGTGCGGGAGCGGGCGGCTCTGGCCGTTCGTCCGCGGCCGCTTCGACCGCTACGTGGGGGTGGACGCGGTGCGCTACGACGGATTTCCGGAGGACGGCGAGTTCGTCGCGGCCGACCTGGACGCGCCCCCGCTGCCGCTGGACGCGGGGTGCGCCGACGTGGCGGTGGCGGTGGAAACGATCGAGCACCTGGAGAACCCGCGGGCGCTGGTGCGCGCGCTGGCGCGGCTGGCGCGGCCCGGGGGGTGGGTGATCGTCACCACCCCCAACCAGCTTTCGCTGCTGAGCCGCGCCACGCTGCTGGCGCGCGGCGAGCACAACGCCTTCCGCGACGGCTCGTACCCGGCGCACATCACCGCGCTGCTGGAGGTGGACCTGCGCCGGATCGCGGCGGAGTGCGGGCTGGTGGACGTGGACGTGGCGTACAGCGGGAACGGGCGGCTGGCGCTGACCGGCGCCCACTACCCGCGCTGGATGTCGCGGCTGTGGCCCCGGGGCCTGTCGGACAACGTGCTGCTGGCGGGGAGGAAGCCGTGAGCGTGCAGCAGACGATGGAGGGCGCGGAGCTCGCCGCGGCGCCGCCCGCGCCGTGGGAGCCGAAGACGCGGCGCCGCTCGGCGCCGGTGGTGCAGACCTTCGTGCTGGTGCTCCTCGGCTGCCAGGTG
>DASQLJ010000122.1:0-13201 GCA_035630095.1 Longimicrobium sp. | reverse complement strand
TGACGCTGGAGCCGTGCGCGATGTGCTCGGGCGCCATCGTGCTCGCCCGCATCCCGCGCCTGGTCTACGCCGCGGCCGACCCCAAGGCGGGGATGAGCGGGTCGCTGGAGAACCTGGTGCAGTATCCCCGGCTCAACCACCGCGTGGAGCTCGCCACCGGCGTGCTGGCGAAGGAGGCCGGCGACATGCTGCGCGCCTTCTTCCGCGCGCGGCGCCGCAGCAAGGTGAACCCGCAGGAGTAGCGGCCACGTCCGTTTGTAAGTTTCTGTTCCCCACGCCGGCCGTGGCGGCTATGTTTCCGCCCGTCCTCTCCCGCCGGCGCCTCCTGGCCGACGACCTCCCGCCGATCTTCCCCCCGCGAAAACCGCCGATGAGAATCCTCCTCCCGCTCGCCCTGGCGTGCCTGGCCGCGCCGCTCGCGGCACAGACGCTCGTGTCGGTCGAGCCCAGCCGCGTGGTGCAGGTGGACCCCTCGGTGATCTCGTCGCGCCGCGTCTTTCGCGTGGCGGGGACGGGGATCACCCCCGGCGCCAGCGTGGGCGAAACGCTGGCGCGGGTTCGACTCGAGATGCGGCGGGCCGGTGGTGCCTGGACCACGGTCCCCATCAACGAGGGGATGACTTCGAACGCGTTCGGCTACGGCGTCTACTCGAAGGACTGGCTGACCACGCCGGGCGACCTCGAGCTCCGCGCCGTGGTGGACGGGCGGCCGACGAACACGCTCGCCATCCGCGTGGCGCCGGCGCCCACGGTCGCGCCCGAGATCGTCTCCGTCTCTCCCGCCACCCTGACGCCGGGGACGGAGGCCCGCCAGGTCGGCATCCGCGTGCGCAACCTGAGCGAGCCGTTCACCGTGAGCATCGGCGGGGCGGTGACCGACCGGTTCGGCCGCTACGACGTGGACGCCGGCGACCTGGTGTGGTACGTCCCGGCGGAGATGATCGGCCGGCCCGGACGCTACGCGGTGGTGGTGAGCACGCGCGCCGGCGCCTCGTATCCCGTGTACGTGGACGTGCTTGGCGTGCCGCGGGTGACGTCGGTCACGCCGGGCGAGATCGTGAAGGAGCGGGCGGGCGATGCGTCCTCCGTGCGGCTGCGGGTGGAGTTCGACGGATCGCTCCCCACGTCGGCGCGGGTGGGGAACGACGTGCTGGGCTGGGTGTCGCACACCACGCTGGCGATGGCGGACGGGCCGCGGGCGGTGTGGGTGGACGTGCCGATGGAGATGATCCGGAAGGTGACGCTCGGCCCGCCGCAGGAGGTGCGGGTGGAGCTCGCCAACAGCGCCGGCGCCTCGTCGGGCACGCTCAGCGTGCGCTCCGACGGCTCCGCCGTGCGCATCATGCGCCCGTCCGGCGTGACCCGCCCCCCGCCGCCCGTCGCGCGCCCGCCCGTCATCATGCGTCCGCTGCCGACGCCGCCGCGGCCCTGAGGCAGCGCCTCGGGCAACGAGGGAGGGACGACTGGAATCCACGGAAGATACGGCGCGAGAACGGCTTGCGGAGAATGACCGCGGTCATTTCGCACGGATGGACGACCCGGGCGATGGTGGAAATCCCACCCTCGCGCCCGTGCCGCCACGCGCGATCCCGCCGTCGCTGCTCGCCGCGGTCGAGCGGCGCCACGGGCTCGCGGTGGCCACGGCCGAGCCGCTGGCCGGCGGGTACGAATGCGACGTGGCGCTACTCACCGCCACGGACGGTCGGCGCTGCGTCCTTCGCGTCTCGCCATCCTCCCGTTCGGTCGAGGAGCTGGCCTGGGCGTACGAGCTGGCGTCGTTCGCCGCGGAATGGATCCCCGAGGCCGTCGCGCCGCTCGCCGGGCGCGACGGCTCGCTCCTTTTCCTGCACGATGGCCGGCCCGTCTCCCTCTTCCCGTTCGTGGCCGGGCGGCTGCTGGACCGCGACGATCCCGCCGAACGAGACGCCGCCGCGCGGCTGCTCGGCGGGCTGCACACGCTGCTGCAGGACTGGCCGGGCCTGCGCCCACGCCCGGACGCGCCCGGGTACCGCATGTCGTCGCCCAGCATCGCATCCGCCGCGGAGCTGGCGGAGCAGGACGCCGTGTTGCCGGACACGGAGCTGGCGCGGTTTCTCGCGAGCTGGCGCGCGAATCCGCGGCTTCCCCCGGCTCCGCTGCACGGCGACTTCTACCGCGGCAACCTGCTCTGCGCGGAGGGACGGGTGGCGGGGCTGCTGGATTGGGACGACGCCGGCATCGGCTCGCGCGAGTACGAGCTCGCATGGTCGGTGTGGGAGTTCGCCCAGGCCCGCGCGCCGGATACGACACTGGATTCCACGCGGGCGCTGCGCTTCCTGGAGGCCTACGCCGAAATCGGCCCCGTCGACGTCTCGGACCGCGGCTTCGTGGTGCCGCTGATCCGCGCCCACCTCCGCTTCGAGGTAGTGCGCGCCGAGGCGGAGCGGCGCCAGGGTGCGCAGGTGGACGAGACGTACATCGCCCGGAACGTGGCCGCCTTCCACGCCCTGCGTTCGCAGTCGCTCTGATACGAATCCCGCAAACCCGTTCCGCGAGTGGTTTGCGTGAGGGATTCGCGCCCGGAGGGCCGAGACGCCGGCGCGCCCGCGTCCGGCGCCGCCGGAGCGAGGAGAGCCCTGGCGCGGCGGCGGCTCGGCGCCGTTGGCAACGGCGGTATCGTTGCCTACGGCGCGCGAAGCCCGGCCCGGAGCGCAGCGGAGGGACACGCCCAGAGCCGGCTCTCCCGTTTCGGGCTCTGGCACCGACTTTTCGGCCTCAGTCCGCCAACCACAGGCATCGCAAACGACGAGGAGCCGGCCCCGAGTACCGGGGCCGGCTCCTCGCATTGCCTCGGCATGCGCCGGAGGCTCAGCCGCAGCAGTAGCAGCGGCCGTCCCTGGGCACCCACACGCCGCCGAGCGAGCCGCACTCCGGGCATGCCCACTGGCTGCAGGCGCGCGCCTCGCCGGCGGGCGCGGGCGGGGCCGCGAACGCCTGAACGGCGCCGAAGCCCAGGGAACCCACGAAGGCGGCGGCGAAGAGGACGGACTTCCAGGTCGAGGCGAGACGCTTCATCGGACACCCTCCATGCACTCGGGAAGAATGCTCCGCCGCCACGGCAGCGGCGGATGCGGAGCGGCCGGCGTGGCCGCTCGCGTTCAGTAGCAGAGGCAGACGTTGTTCTGGCAGATGCCGTAGCCGCCGCACTGCGCGTTGCACTTCACCGGATCGCACCACGGACGGGCGGCTTCCTTGCCGGGGAGCTCGACCCCGAATGCTTCCACGGCCCCAAATGAGAGGCTGCCGAGAACAGCGAGCGCGAAGACGCTGCGGTACAGGGTCTGGATGGTTCGTTTCATGGCTGGCTGCTCCCGGCTGGAGGGGTGCTCGCACGGGCCACGCCCGTCAATGGCGCGGCGCTGAACCTGAGTGCGGAAGAGCCGGGGATCGGTAGACGGCGTGAACCCGCCGAACCCGCTCCCAAAGGCCCCCACGCGTTCAGGTGTGCGCAACATATAGGCGGGAAAGATGTACGTCAACGCACGCGACCACTCGGTGGCCGGACGGCGGACTCTCCCCGCAACGCACTCTCCTTCGCCGACGTCGCCGCCGCTATCGCGACTGGGGAGCCGCCGCCGTCAGCCCCGCGGCTGCGCGGACGGAGTCGGCCGCGGGGCCCTCCCTCAGCTCGCCGATGCGCGAGAAGAGCACGCGCCCGGCGGAATCCACCACCATCGTCACCGGCACGGTGCGCGTGCGGTAGAGGGCACTGGTGCGGCGGTCGGGAAAGACGGCCACGGGGTAGCGGAGCCCGTGCCGGGCCGCATAGGCCCGCGCGCTGTCGGGCGGATCGAGCGAGACGCCGACCGCCGTCCCGCGCCCACTCGCCGCCTCCATGTCCGCGCCGATCCGCGTCCACGCGGGGATCGAGGCGCGGCAGTAGGGGCAGGCGTTGTTGAAGACGAAGAGCACCTGCCGCGCCCGCCCGGGCCCGGCGACGCTCACCGTCTTCCCGTCCGTGGTGGTGGATGAGAAGGCGGGGACGTACATCCCCGCGTAGGGCCGGGTGATCCTGCGGAACAGCATCTCGTTCTCGCCGTTCAGCGCCCGCACCCGCATCGCGAGCACCACGACCAGGATCGCCGCCGCGGCCATCGCCGCGGGCACCATCAGGGGCTTCAGCTTCATCCCTCGTCCTTTTCAAAAGCAGTGAGGCACGTTGCACCGCTGGCGACCGACAGCCGCTCCGAAAGTTCAGGCTGCGAGATCCAGTCGTCAACTGAACGTCGTGAGCCCGTCCCCGCCATCCTCCCGCACGGCAGGGGACCCCCCAGCGTGCCGCCCGGAAATGCCCAGCGTGCAGCCTCGCGCAGTTTGCGAGGCTTCCCATTG
Organism: Longimicrobium sp.; assembly: GCA_035630095.1. GTDB lineage: Bacteria > Gemmatimonadota > Gemmatimonadetes > Longimicrobiales > Longimicrobiaceae > Longimicrobium. The sequence goes on along the minus strand of DASQLJ010000122.1, from coordinate 8,830 downwards.
TTCTAGCCGCGGCTTCAGCCGCCTTCGATACGACCGCATCCGCGCACGTCCCACCCGCAGGCCCCAAACGCACTCCCGCACTCGCGCACTCACGCACCTGCAAGACACCCCGTCCCGCCCCCGAAACCCCGCCTCGTCGATCCAGCCTCGCCCCCACGCCAAACCCCGTCCTCTTCGTTGACACCCGCCCCGGCCACGGGCTAGCTTTCCCGCATCCCGTCCACCCCCGCGCACCCTCCCTCCCGGTTACATGCCAGGATCCCAGCGACGCCCCATCATGGACGCTCCGGCCGTGGAGCAGGCCGTCTCGCGCATGGCCGACGACGTGGTGCGGCTGGCCGCCGATGCCACCGAGCTGGTGCTGCTGGGGATCCACCGTCGCGGCGTGCAGCTCGCCGCCCTGCTGGCCGAGGGGATCCGCGCGCGCTGCGGCCTGGCGCTGGCCACCGGCTCGCTCGACATCACCCTCTACCGCGACGACCTGATGGTGGTGGGCCCGCGCCCCGTGGTGGGGCAGACGCGGCTCCCCGCGGGCGGGATCGACGGCCGCACCGTGTGCATCGTGGACGACGTGCTGTACACGGGGCGGACGGTGCGGGCCGCGCTCGACGAGCTGGCCGACTTCGGGCGGCCGAGCCGCACGCTGCTGGCGGTGCTGGTGGACCGCGGCGGGCGCGAGCTGCCGATCCAGGCCGACGTCGTGGGCGAGCGCGTCGACGTTCCCCAGGGTGGACGCGTGGAGGTGATGGTCCCCGAGATCGACGGCTCGCTGGGGGTGGACCTGGTGGAGGCGGCGGGCTGATGGCGCAGGAGCTGGTGAACCCGACGCTGGGGAAGGACCTGGTGGGGCTCGAGGAGCTCACCCGCGAGCAGATCACGGCGATCCTCGACACCGCCGAGACCTTCAAGGAGATCAGCGAGCGCCCGGTGCGGAAGGTCCCCTTCCTGCGCGGCCGCACGGTGGTCAACGCCTTCTTCGAGAACAGCACCCGCACCCGCGTCTCCTTCGAGTTCGCCGAGAAGCGGATGGGCGCCGACACCGTCAGCATCTCCACCAGCGGCAGCTCGGTGCAGAAGGGCGAGACGCTGGTGGACACCGCGCGCAACCTCGAGGCGATGCGGATCGACATGGTGGTGATCCGCCACGCGTCGTCGGGGTCGGCGAAGTTCCTGGCCGACCGCATCGAATCGCACGTCATCAACGCGGGGGATGGAAAGCACGAGCACCCCACGCAGGGGCTCCTCGACCTGCTCACCATCCGCGACCACCGTGGCCCGATCGAGGGGCTGAAGGTGTGCATCTGCGGCGACGTGCTGCACTCGCGCGTGGCCCGCTCCAACATCCACGGGCTGAAGCGCCTGGGGGCCGAGGTCGCCGTCTGCGGCCCGCTCACCCTGATGCCGGCCGACGTGGCCGAGCTGGGCGTGCACTGGTTCCGCCGCATCGAGGAGGCGATCGAGTGGGCCGACGTGCTCAACGTCCTCCGCCTCCAGCTCGAGCGCATGAAGGCGGGCTTCATCCCGTCGCTGCGCGAGTACAACCGCATCTTCGGCGTCACCCGGGCCCGCGTGGAAGCGGCCCCCCGCGACGTGCTCATCCTGCATCCCGGCCCCATGAACCGCGGCGTGGAGATCGACAGCGACGTGGCCGACGGGCCGCATTCCGTGATCCTGCAGCAGGTTACCAACGGCGTGGCGGTGCGCATGGCCGTGCTCTACCTGCTGGCCGGCGGCCCCGCCCACGACGGGGAGGCGTCCACGTGAGCCGGGTGCTGATCCGCGGCGGCCGCGTGGTGGACCCGTCGCAGTCGCTCGACGCCGTGCTGGACGTGCTGCTGGACGCCGGCCGCGTCGCGCGCGTGGGCGAGGGGCTCGAGTCGTCCGAGGGGACGGAGACCGTGGACGCGTCCGGCCTGGTCGTCACCCCCGGCCTGATCGACGTGCACGTGCACCTGCGCGAGCCGGGCGGCGAGCACAAGGAGACGATCGAGAGCGGCGCGCGGGCGGCCGTGGCCGGCGGCTTCACGGCCGTGGTCGCCATGCCCAACACCGACCCGCCGATCGACTCGCCCGCCTCCGTGGGCTTCGTCCGCGCGCGGGGGGCGGCGGCGGGGCTGGCGCGCGTCTACCCCTCCGGCTGCATCACGCCGGGGCAGAAGGGCGAGCAGCTCACCGAGATCGGCGAGCTGCTGGCCGCCGGCGCCGTCTGCATCACCGACGACGGCAAGCCGGTGATGAACGCCGGGCTGATGCGGATGGCGCTGGAATACGCGCAGAGCTTCGACCTTCCCGTGGCCGTGCACGCCGAGGAGCTGACGCTCTCGCGCGGGGGGACGATGAACGAGGGGATCATCGCCACCCGCCTGGGGCTGACGGGGATCCCCAACGCGGCCGAGGACGTGATGATCGCCCGCGACCTCCTCCTCGCGCAGCTCACCGGCGGCCGCCTGCACATCCAGCACGTGGCCACCCGCGGCGGCGTGGAGATGATCCGCGCGGCGAAGGCGATGGGCGTGCGCGTGACGGCCGAGGGGAGCCCGCACCACTTCACGCTCACCGACGAGGCGGTGGAGTGGTACAACACCAACGCCAAGATGAACCCGCCGCTGCGCTCCGCCGCCGACCGCGACGCCGTGCGCGCCGGCGTGGCCGACGGCACGCTGGACGTGATCGCCACCGACCACGCGCCGCACCACTACGACGAGAAGGAGCAGGCCTTCGAGGACGCGCCCAACGGCATCGTGGGCCTGGAGACCGCCGTGGGCCTCGCCTTCACCGAGCTGGTGGCGACGGGGGTGATCGACCTGGCCACGATGGTGGAGCGGATGAGCTGCGCCCCGGCGCGCGCCATGTCGCTGGACCGCTTCGGCCTGGGGTCGCTGCGCGAGGGCTCCGCGGGCGACGTGACGCTGCTGGACCCGCTGGCCGAATGGACGGTGGACGCGGCGGCGTTCCAGTCGCTCTCGCGCAACACGCCGTTCGGCGGGCGCAGGCTGCGCTGCCGCGCGGTGCGCACGATCGTGGGCGGGCGGACGGTGTGGGAGGCGGGGCGATGAGCATCCTCCCCTTCCGCGGGCACGCGGCGGCGCGGCCGGAGCTGCGCGCCTTCTGCGGCGGCGCCTGGCCGCGGGTGCGGGAGCTGGCCGACGGGGTGGACGTGGCCGGCTGCTACCTGGTGGCCGACAAGCAGCGCAAGGAGACCAAGAGCCTCAAGCCCTACCTGCACCTGGTGCTGGCCGACCGCAGCGGCACCATCGAGGCCAAGGTGTGGGACAACGCCGAGCGCCTGGACACCCTCTTCGCGGCCGACGACGTGGTGGGCGTGCGCGGGCGCACCAGCACCTACAACGGCAAGCTGGAGCTGACGCTCTCGCTGGTGCAGCCGGTGGAGATCGGCGAGGACGACCTGGAGCTGTTCGTCCCCTCGTCGCCGCGCGACCGCGGGGTGATGGGGAAGGAGCTGGACCTGCTGGTGGAGACCGTGGGCGACCCCGCGCTCCGCCTGCTGCTGCAGCGGATGACGGGGCGGAAGACGACCGTGGGGAAGCAGTACCGCCTGCACCCGGCCGCCAAGCGCAACCACCACGCCTACCTGGGCGGCCTGCTGGAGCACTCGCTCTCGGTCGCCAGGGCCGCCGACGCGCTCTGCGCGCACTACCAGCGGCAGGGCGCGCGCGTGGACCGCGACCTGCTGGTGGCGGGGGCGCTGCTGCACGACGTGGGGAAGGTGCGCGAGCTGACGGCGAACCGCACCTTCAGCTACACCGACGAGGGCCACCTGCTGGGCCACATCGTGATCGGCCTGCAGATGGTGGCGCGCGAGGGGGAGCAGATCCCCGGCCTGGCGCCCGACCGGCTCCTGCACCTGCTGCACCTGGTCGCCAGCCACCAGGGGCGCCACGAGTGGGCCAGCCCCAAGGTGCCGCAGACGCTGGAGGCGGTGATCCTGCACTACGCCGACGACCTGGACAGCAAGATGAACCCCGCCATGGCGCTGCTGGCCGGGGTGCAGGACGGGGCGTGGACCGCCTACGACCGCAACCTGGAGCGCAGCCTGTTCCAGCCTCCCGCCTTCCCCGCGAACGCCCAGGTGGAGCCGGTGCCCGCGGCGGAGGTGGTGGAGGTGGTGCTCGACATGTTCCGCGGCTGACCGCCCGCCGCGCCGAACCGCAAGGAACCCCGATGACGACGCACGAGAACGGATCCGGCAGCGACCACGTCCTGGCCCTGGTGGGCCAGCGCGACCAGCTCCGCGGCTGGATCGCCAAGCTGGACGAGGTGCAGACCGGCGCGCCCAGCCGCGTGGCCGAGCGCGTGCGCGCCGACTACGACGAACGGCTGCGCCGCGTGACCGAGGAGCTGTCGGCGCACGGCGAGGAGATCCAGCGCCAGCTCCAGGCGCTGCGCGACCAGCTCGCCGCCGCCGAGGAGCGCCGCACCCACGCCGCCGACCAGCTGGAGGAGACCCGGCTGCGCCACCTGATCGGCGAGCTGGACGAGCCGGCGTGGGACCAGGCGCGCGGCCCGCTGGAGCAGGAGGTGGCCGCCGCCGACCGCGACCTGGACGCCGCCCGCGCCGAGGTGGAGCACCTGGGCACCCTGGCGGGCGAGATCTCCGGCGCCGCCGGCGTCGAAGAGCCTGAGGCGGAGGAAGAGGCCGCCGAGGCAGACGTGCCGGCGGCCGGCGCGGCGCTCGACGAGGGCGGCGACGAGGCGGGGTTCGACGGCGGGTTGGGGGATGAGGACGCGGACGGCGAGGAGGATGTCGGCGACGACCTCCCGTTCTACGCGGCCGACGAGCCGGAGCCCGCGCGCGACGCCGGGGCCGACGCGGCCGAGGCGGCGGCGTGGGAGCCGGAGCTGGAGATGGCGTCCGACTCCGCGGACGGCGGGGCGGGGGAAGGGACCGGCGGGATCTCCGGCGGCGGCGCCGTGTCGGGCGAGGAGCTGGCGGCGTGGATCAGCGAGGTGGAGGCCGAGTCGACCTCCGGCGGCGGCAGCGACGCGCTGGGGCTGGGTGACGTGGAGATGGAGCCCGTCGCCGAGCCCGGGAGCGCGCCCGCCGACGAGGCGGACGGCTGGGACCCGTTCGCCAACGAGTTCGGCGGTTCGCCCGCGCCGCCCGCGGCGAAGCCGGGCGAGACCACGCAGGACCTGCCCTGGCTGGATGGCCTGCAGGGCGGCGCGGCCGGGAAGTGGGCCGACGTCGCGCCCGGCGAGAGCGACGACCTGGCGTTCCTGGACAACCTCGACGCCCCCGCGCCCGGCGCCGCCACCCCGGCGGCCGACCTCGCGGCGGACGACCTGGCGTTCCTGGAGGAGCTCGACCGCGCCATCAGCGGCGGGGCGCAGCGCTCGCCCGGCACCCCGGCACCCGCCACGCCGGCCGGCGGCCTCGACGACGGGTCGGGGACGGACAGCGGCCTGGGCCTGGAGGGGACGCAGGAGCAGCCCAAGAAGCGCGGCGAGGCGCTGCTGTGCAAGGAGTGCGGCGCCATCAACGAGCCCCAGGCCTGGTACTGCGAGATCTGCGGGAGCGAGCTGTAGCCGCACCGGCGAGCGGATTCAGACGAATTCCCGTCGAAGATCGAACGAGCCCCGTCCGGCAACCCTGCCGGCGGGGCTCGTCGTATCGGGAAGGGAATCGTCCACCTCTCTCGAATCCAGTTGTTGGAGACGGATCGACAACGCTGGATGTGGATTCTGCTAATTGCTGCGTGGCAGAGACTTACAGTGATCGACGTGAGGTTGATTCGATGCCGCCGGAGGGAGCCGTGCGTGAGGGATGCGCGCCCGGAGGGCCGGGAACGCGGCGGACCGCCGGGCGCCGGGACGTCCGTCGCGAGGAGGGTTGCGGCGGGCCGCCGTGGGCCCGGCTGCGTTGGGCACAGTCGTATCGTGCCCTACGCAGCGCGCAGCCCGGTTCGGCGCCTCGGCGCCGAACACGCCCAACCCCGCCGTTGAAGTTCCCAGCGGACTCGCGGCCCCAGCTACACGAACGCAGATTCCGCGTACGCTTCGTGCTATGGGGTAGCCGGCGACCCGCGCGAACCGGGCGGAATCCAATCGAAGACCGAGCAGAAAGACGGGGCGGAGCATGAAGATCGCGGTGTTGATGGGTGGGACGAGCGCCGAGCGCGAGGTGTCGCTGGCGTCGGGGCTGGGGGTGGTGAAGGCGCTGCGCGAGCGGGGCCACCAGGCGTGGACGGTGGACACCGCCCGCGGCTTCGTGCCCGAGGCGGACGAGAGCGCGCTGCTCCCGGGCGGCGTGAACGCGGAGCCGCCCGGCGAGTTGGCGGGGATCCCGCTGATCGAGCTGGGGAACGTGTCGCAGCTGCGCGACGCCGACGTGGCGTTCCTGGCGCTGCACGGCGGGGCGGGGGAGGACGGCACCATCCAGGCGCTGCTGGAGCTGATGGGCGTGCGCTACACCGGGAGCGGCGCGCTGGGCTCGGGGATCGCGATGGACAAGGACGTGAGCAAGCGCCTCTTCCGCGACGCGCAGGTGCCCACGCTGCCGTGGCGGGTCGCGCGCGCGCCCGGGTTCACCTACGACCTGGACACCATCGACGACCTCATCGGCTTTCCCTGCATCGTCAAGCCGAGCCGGCAGGGGAGCAGCGTGGGGATCCACGTGGTGAACGACCCCGACGAGCTGCAGGCGTGCGTGCAGGACGCGGCGCAGTTCGACAGCGAGGTGATGATCGAGCGCTATGCCAGGGGGCGCGAGCTGACGGTGGGGATCCTGGGCGACCAGGCGCTGCCGGCGGTGGAGATCCGGCCCAAGAAGGGGATCTACGACTACCACAGCAAGTACACGCCGGGGATGACGGAGTACTTCTGCCCCGCGCCGCTGGAGGAGGAGATCGTGGCGCAGATGCAGGCGTACGCCCTGCGCGCCTTCCGCGTGCTGAAGCTGCGCGGGTACGCACGGATCGACTTCATCCTGGCCAAGGAGCAGCTCTTCTGCCTGGAGGCCAACACGCTGCCGGGGATGACGGCCACCTCGCTGCTGCCGAAGGCCGCCGCGGCCATGGGGATCGACTACCCCGAGCTCTGCGACCGGATCGTGAAGCTGGCCACCGGCTGAGCGCCGGGGGCTGGACCGCGGGGGCCAAACGGGTGTACCCTTGTGAGGCCCCTCGCGCCGCGGGGCTGCCCCAGACTTTTCTCTCGCTGACATGGCATATCGGGATTCGTACGGGCCCGAGTTCACCGGGCCGCGCCTGACCCCCTGGGTCAAGCGCCTGCTGATCGGCATCACGGCCGCCTTCCTGGCGCTGTTCGTGGCCGACGACCTCGCGCGCCTGGGGCTCACGCCGCGCCTGGTGTTCATCCCGCAGGAGTTCCTGCGGCAGCCCTGGTCGGTGCTGACGTTCCCGTTCGTGGAGCGCCACCCGTTCAGCCTGCTGTTCATCCTGCTCACGCTGTTCTTCTTCGGCGGCGCCCTGGAGGACAAGTGGGGCGGCCGCGGGTTCCTGAAGTTCCTGGGCGCGTCGGCGCTGGGCGGCGTGCTGCTGGCGCTGCTGCTGGTGCCGCTCTCGCCGCGCATGGCGATGATGCCGCTGGCCGGCTTCGAGGGCGCCATCTACGGGATGCTGCTGGCGTTCGCGCTGTACTGGCCCGAGATGGAGATCCGCATCTGGGGGATCATCCCGGTGAAGGCCAAGTGGCTGGCGCTGGTGGCCGCGGTGATCGGGTTCATCATCTCGGTGCAGTCGGGCGGCCTCGGGCTGGCGCACCTGGGCGCGTTCGGCACCGCCTTCGCCTACCTGAAGAGCCCGTGGGCGCCGCGCGAATGGGGCGACCTGCCGCCGCCGCGCAAGGCGCCGCGCAAGCAGGCGCAGAAGGCGGTGGTGCCCTGGGCCGGGAAGAAGGAGCAGGCCACCGCCGCCTCGTCGCCCCGCCCGGCCGCGGCCGCCGGGGCGCGCCGCAGCGCCCGCGCCGAGAGCGACCTGCTCGACGACGTGGACCGCATCCTCGACAAGATCAGCGCGCAGGGCCTCTCCTCGCTCACCGAGGACGAGCGCAAGCGCCTGGACGAGGTGAGCCGGCGCTACCGGACGAACTGAAGTACAAGGGCGGGGGACTGGGGACGGGAGGGCGTCACGAGTGGCGCCCTTCATTCGTTTCTGGAACGATCGCAATCCCAGGCGGTGTCATCACTGAGGCCGACCACGCCTCGCCGCCGCTGCGCCGAAGCTTGCAGGCCAAGGGATCTATAACCCGTTGGCGCAACACCTCCATCGAGCAGTCCGCGAAGGCGGACTTCGTGTCGTTGTTGCCGCGAATTCATTCGCCCGGCGATCCCGCGCCGACGCCTGTTCTCGACGCAATCGCCCCGCTTCACCGCCCTCAATCCATCCCCACCGCCTGCTTCATCTGCTTCGTGATGCTCTGCTTCGCCTTGTAGAAATCCTCCCACGGGTCACGGGTGAGCTTCTTCAGGCGTTCGATCACGGCGGCGGGGGTGAGCTCGTCGGAGCGGATCTTGGGGCTCACCTCGTTCCATGCGAGCGGGACGGAGGCGGCGCCAGCGCGCTTGGCGCGCACGGAGTACGCCGAGATCGCCGTGGCGCCGCGGGCATTGCGCAGGTAGTCGAGGAAGATCTTCCCTCCGCGCTTGGCCAGCGTGCTCTTGGTGATGAACTGCCCCGGCGCGCGGCTGGCCAGGTCGCGGCAGAACTGGTGGGTGAAGTCCTTCACCTCGTCCCACCCGTGCCGGCGGGCGATGGGCACCACCACGTGCAACCCCTTGCCGCCCGTGGTCTTGCACCAGCTCTCCAGCCCCATCTCGCCGAGCTGCTCGCGCACCCACAGCGTGGAGGCG